>SHYM01000026.1 GCA_009692805.1 Dehalococcoidia bacterium
GCCGATGGCGTCGATGTTGGGCAGGGTCTGGAAGAGGTTCCCCGAGAGCTGCACCGGCCGCAGCCGCTCGGCGATCTGGCCGTTGCGGATCATGAAGGCCTCGGCGGCGGAGAAAGTGTACATCTCCATGCTGGTCATGCCGCCGTACCAGTTCTTGGCGTAGATTCCCTCTTTGATATCGCTGAGCATCTCAGCCAGGGTCGTCGTACCTGGCTCGATGATGGTGTTGGTCATGCGGACGATGGGCGGAAAGCTGTAGTTGATGGCGCGGGCGTTGCCGGTGACCGCCTCGCCCAGCTTCCCAGCCGTCTCCCGGCTGTGCAAGCGCCCTGTCAGCACGCCGTTGGTGATGAGCCGGGTCTTGCTGGCGGGCGCCCCCTCGTCGTCGTACTTGAAGGAGCCGCGCAGTCCGGGGATGGCGGCGCCGTCGGAGATGTTCAGGATCGGCCGCCCGAAGGTCTTGCCCAGGACCATGATCTCCTGCATGCGCTCGTTCTCGTAGATGAAGTCCGATTCCGAGAGGTGGCCGAAGGCTTCGTGGGCGAAGACCCCCGCCAGGATGGGGTCCAGCACCACGGTGTACTCTCCGCCCTTTACCTGAGGGGCGTCCAGCATGGCCACCGCGCCGTTGGCGGCCTCCACGATCTGGGCGTGGAGGCCCTCCACGGGGGCGTAGTCGCCGTAGCTCCCCAGGCTGAGGGACATCTGCTGCACGTCGTCCCCCTTGCGGGCGATGGCCCCCAGGTTAAGGGTAACGTCGATGCGGGACTGCTCCAGGTAGGAGCCCTCGGAGCTGGC
Organism: Dehalococcoidia bacterium; assembly: GCA_009692805.1. GTDB lineage: Bacteria > Chloroflexota > Dehalococcoidia > SHYM01 > SHYM01 > SHYM01. The sequence goes on from SHYM01000026.1 coordinate 799, forward strand.
GAAGGCGACCTTCCGGTAGCCATCGGAGTAGCGGACGTTGGAGCTCTGGATGGCTGGCGTGGACCAGATAACTTGCACGTACTGGTCCAAGAGATCCTTCTTCTGCGCCAGGGGTATGGCCCGCGGGTCCTTGCCGACGACGGGGGCGACCACCTCCACCACGGGCGCCACGGGGGCCAGGCGGCTCTCCTCGCGGCCTACCAGACGCGCCTGCCGGACGGCCGCGGCCACCTGGCGCCGCAGCCCCTCCAGGTTGTTGAAGCAAGCGAAGCCCCAACCCCCCCGCACCAGGGCACGCACGCAGCCGCCGACGCTGTCGCTGCGCCCCACGTCCTCTAGCTCGCGGCCCCGGTACAGCAGGCGCGTGGCCGCCGACTCCTCCACCCGAATCTCCACGTAATCGGCGCCGTGGCCCCGCAGCGCCTCCGTCAGCCGGTCGCGCAGGTTCCCGTCCTCGCCCCTGGTCATGGCAGCACCTCCGATGAGTGGGAGTCTAACGGTGGCCGGAGCGGCCGTCAAACGGCGTGCCCGCGGCGTCGGTCGTGGGAGAGGTTGGTGCGAAGGAAGGAGGCCCGCGACCATCCCCCTAGCCCCCTTCCAGGCCAGGAAGGGGGTAGTTTGAAAGGGATAGAATCCCGAGGGTCGGGACTTTGGCCCCCGGCAGATCCCGAGCATCGGGACTCTGCACTCCCCTCGATTGACGGCAGGATGCTATTCTTGTGCAAAGCCGCTATACGCCAAGACTCGGCGGCTGACCCTGCCGGCTACCGCAGCAGCCGTTGGGTGCGGGCTACTCGACATGCAAAGGCCCCGGCCAAGACCGGGGCCTCCACTTTTGAGGGTCGGGGCGCGGGCTCAGGCGGCCTTGCGGCGCTCGACCTCTTCCGCCCTAGCTGGGATAGCTGGCTTGGCGGATGGGAAACGCAGCAGGCCTTGCTGGAGCCGGCTCAGGGTGTGCCCGCACTGGAGGCACTTCAGGGTCAGCTCCTCCCAGGACCGGTCTCGAAAGAGGTCGCCTCGGCACTTGGGGCAGCTCTTCAACCACCACCGCATCGTGTTACCTGTCTAAACTTATGCAGGGTCGAGACACCTGCGGCTCACGTTACAAATAGGAGCGGAGCTTCTCGCCGGCGGACGGCTGGCGTAGCTGGCGCAGCGCCTTGGCCTCGATCTGGCGTACCCGCTCCCTGGTCACGCCCACCACCTTGGCCACCTCCTCCAGAGTCCGCTCCCGATGGTCTTGGAGGCCGAAGCGCAATTGCAGGACTAGTCGCTCCCGCTCGGTGAGGACCTCCATGGCCTGCCCCAGCTCGTCGCGGAGGAGCTGCTTGGACGCCAGTTCGCTGGGGTTGAGCTCGCTGTTGTCCTGGATGATGTCGCCCAGGAACCCGCCGTCCTGGCCCATGGGCTGCTCCAGGGAGAGGGGCTCCTGGGTGTATTTCAGGATTTCCTCCACCTTGCTGCCGGGCAACTCCACCAGCTTCCCCACCTCGTCGTAGGTGGGCTGGCGCTCCAGCTCCTGGGAGAGCTTGAGGAAGGCACTCTCCACCTTGCGGGCCGAGTCAACCATGTGTACGGGGAGGCGGATGACCCGCGCCTGCTCGGCGATGGCCCGGGTCACAGCCTGGCGAATCCACCAGGTGGCATAGGTGCTGAAGCGAAAACCCCGGGTGGCGTCGAACTTCTCCACCGCCCGCATGAGGCCGATGTTCCCCTCCTGGATTAAGTCGGACAGGGAGAGGCCCCGGCCCAGGTACTTCTTGGCGATGCTGACCACCAGGCGCAGGTTGGCCTCGGTCAGCTTCCAGCGGGACGCGGCCCCCAGGCTGGCCAGGTTTTCTAGCTTGTTCCGTTCGGCGGCCCTTAGGCCTTCGGCCTTCAGCCGCTCCTCTGCCAGCATCCCTTTCTGAATGGCGGTGCCCAGCACCACCTCCTCTGGGGCTGTCAACAGCTTGGTCCGCCCGATCTCCTGGAGGTAAGCCCCCACGGGGTTATCGTCGGGATCAAAGCCTTGCTCTAAGTCTGGGCGCAGGCGCACCACCGGGCGCGCCTGCAGCTTTCCCCATTCCTTCGCGGTCTTCAGGGCAGCCATTGTTCCTCCCACTGAGCCTGCCGCTGGGCCGCGGCTCCGGCCTAGCGTTTACCTTGCACATCATCTATAACGCGCCAGGGCCCCGTTGCATTCCCCCTGGAGGAGGCACCCTGGCGCTGGCGCCCCCATCATGGCGACGGGCCAGTGTACCTCACCCTGGCCCGCTGGCCTATCGGGGTTTACCCTGCCCCACGTCCGAGCTCCACCCGTATCTTCCCCTGGCGTGATCCAAAAGAAGCCCCCGGAAAGGTGAATGGACTGCATTATACGACTTGACACGAAGCGTGTCAAGAGCTATATTATGACACACGGCCAAGGGGTCGTCTGCCCGGCGCTGGTGCTGGCCCGGTGGCTGGGATGCCTCCTCGACACCAGGCCGAGGTGGTGCTAGAGCGGGGGCGCGATGGATGCCATCGAAGCGCAAGGGCTATACATAATCAGCGTGGCCGCCCGGCTCCTTGCCATGCATCCTCAGACCTTACGGAAGTACGAGCGGGCCGGATTCATCACGCCTGGGCGTACGGGCGGCATGTTGAGGCTTTACTCCAGCACCGACATCGCGCGGCTGCGCCTCATCAAGCACCTGGTGGAGGAGCTGGGTTTGAACCTGGCGGGGGTGCAGCTGGCCTTGGAGCTCACTCATGGCTTGGAGGCGTTGCGAGAGTCTGCCCTCAACGCCGACGGCCGCGAGCTGCGCCATCGCCTCGTCGAGGAAGTTGATGCTATCCTGACCTATATGGCGGGGGGCAGCTAACGTCTGCGCCCCACCTCCGGGGGAGAGCGTGGAGCACGAAGATACGGGCGCGGCCGAGGGCCCGGAACTGAGCGGGGCGCTGCAGCGCCAGCTTGAGGAGGCGCTGGGCCCCGCAGAGCAGACTCCCGCACTCGCGCCGACGGGAGGTCCCTTGGCCCAGGCCGAGGCCAGGGCCAAGGAGTACCTGGACCTCCTCCAGCGCACCCAGGCAGACTTTCGGAACTACAAGAAGCGGATGGAGCAGGAGCGGCAGGGGCTGCGGGAACAGCTGCGCGGCGAGACCATAGCGCGGCTCCTACCCGTCCTGGACGATCTCACTCGGGCCCTGGGCGAGGCCTCCCAGGAGATAGCGCAGCACCCCTGGGTGAGGGGCGTTGAGATGGTTCAGCGGAAGCTGCTGGCCCTCCTGGAGACGGAGGGGGTGGCGCGGATCGAGGCCCAGGGGCGTCCCTTCGACCCTTGGGAGCATGAGGCGGTTCATTACCAGGAGAGCGCCGACCATAGCGAGGGCTTGGTGCTGGCGGTCTACCGCGACGGGTACAAGCTGGGAGGCCGGGTCCTGCGGCCGGCCCAGGTCATCGTGGCCCGCCACGCCCCCGCCGCCGAGGCGCCGTCCCCGTCCCGGGTCGGGGACGACAGCGAACTGAAAGGTGACGCGCCAGAGGCGCGCGGAGGTTGATCAATGGCTAAGGTTATCGGCATTGACCTCGGCACCACCAACTCCTGCATGGCGGTGATGGAGGGGGGCGAGCCTGAGGTCATCGAGAACGCCGAGGGGGGCCGCACCACCCCCTCCGTAGTGGCGGTGAACCCCAAGACCGGGGAGCGCTACGTGGGGATGCTGGCCAAGCGCCAGGCCGTCACCAACCCCGAGAACACCGTCTCCTCGGTCAAGCGCCTCATGGGCCGCAAGTTCGACGACCCCGAGGTGCAGCGGGACCTAAAGTGGCTCCCCTACAAGGTAGTAAAGGCCCCCAACGGCGATGCCCATGTGGTGATGGGAGGCAAGACCTACTCCCCGCCCGAGGTCTCGGCCATGATCCTGCAGAAGATGAAGCAGGACGCCGAGGCGAAGCTGGGCGATACCATCACCCAGGCGGTCATCACCGTCCCCGCCTACTTCAACGACTCCCAGCGCCAGGCTACCAAGGACGCCGGCCAGATCGCCGGGCTGGAGGTGCTGCGCATTATCAACGAGCCCACCGCCTCCTCGTTGGCTTTCGGCCTCGACAAGAAGAAGCAGGAACGGACCATCGCCGTCTACGACCTGGGGGGTGGCACCTTCGACGTCTCCCTCCTCTCCCTGGGCGAGGGGGTGTTCGAGGTGAAGTCCACCAACGGTGACACCCACCTGGGCGGCGACGACTTCGACCGGCGCATCGTGGATTGGATCGTCGCCGAGTTCAAGCGCGATGCGGGCATCGACCTGCGGCAGGACCGCATGGCGCTCCAGCGCCTCAAGGAAGCCGGCGAGAGGGCCAAGGTCGAGCTCTCCACCGTCTTGCAGACGGAGATAAACCTGCCTTTCATCACCGCCGATGCCAGCGGCCCCAAGCACCTCATCCTCACGCTGACCAGGGCCAAGCTGGAGTCCTTGGTCCAGGACCTTATCGACAAGAGCGAGGGCCCCTGCCTCCAGGCCCTGAAGGACGCCGGCCTCAAGCCCGCGGACTTCCAGGAGGCCATCCTGGTGGGGGGGATGACCCGGATGCCCGCCGTGAGCGAGCTGGTGCGCCGCGTCTTCGCCAAAGAGCCCAACAAGAGCGTCAACCCCGACGAGGCCGTCGCCCTGGGCGCGGCCATCCAGGCGGGCGTCCTCAAGGGCGAGGTCCACGATGTGCTGCTGCTGGACGTGACGCCCCTTACCCTGGGCATCGAGACCCTGGGCGGCGTCATGACTCCCCTCATCCAGCGCAACACCACCGTTCCCTCCGCCAAGAGCGAGGCCTTCAGCACCGCCGCCGACGGCCAGACCGGCGTTGAGATACACGTGCTCCAGGGCGAGCGGCCCCTGGCCGCTGAGAACAAGAGCATCGGCCGCTTCATCCTGGATGGCATCCTCCCGGCGCCCCGAGGGGTGCCCCAGATCGAGGTCAGCTTCGATATCGATGCCAACGGCATCCTGGCCGTCTCGGCCAAAGACAAGGGCACCGGGCGCCAGCAGAAGATCACCATCCAGGCCAGCTCCGGCCTCTCCAAGGACCAGATCGAGCAGATGGTGCGCGACGCCGAAGCCCACGGCGAGGAGGACCGGCGCAAGCGCGAGGAGATCGAGGTGCGCAACCGCGCCGATTCCCTGGTCTACAGCGTGGAGAAGCTGCTCCAGGAGCAGGCGGACAAGGTGCCCGCTGACCTCAAAACCGAGGTCGATGGCAAGGTGTCAGCGGTCAAGAAGGCCCTGGAGAGCAAGGCCGATGCCGCCGCCCTCGGCAGCGCCGTCGCCGAGCTGGAGCAGTCCATGCAGAAGATCGGCGCCCAGGTCTACGGCCAGATGGCGGGGGCCGGCGCCCGCACCGAGGGCGGCGCTGACAAGGGCGGCGCCGACCAGGGCGGCAAGGGCCCTGATGGGGGCACCGTGGAGGGGGAGTTCCGGGAGGTTTAGGCGATGTGCTGCGGCCAGACCTTCACCCCGGAGGGCATACGCCGTTGCCAGGAGGTCATAGACGAGATGGCCGAGCGGCTCGAGGCCGACCACCAGGCCCTGGTCGGCTTTAAGGGCAGAGTCGCTGACCTGCAGCACAGCCTGGGCGTGGACATCCCGCCCATGACCGCCCATGCCACCCTGTGGGAGATGGAGCTGGCGGGTAGGGAGCGGCGGCTGGCTGGTTTTCGCGGCTGGCTCAAGGAGCATGTGTAGGCCGCTGATAAAGCAGGGAGTGCAGAGGGGCTCCTCCCTCTGCTGGGGGTCGAAGGGGGCCAGGGGGATGGTCGAAAGCGGGCATCCTCATGAGGAGCCCCAGAGGAGAGAATGAGATTCTCTGGGCAAGCTGGCCTTCTCTTAGAATTCCTCCAAGGCGATAAGTTGCCATGTCCCCGACCCCTACCTCCGACTACGAGCGGGCCCGCCTGGACGACGCGCTGACGCAGCGCTACCGGGCCCAGAAGCGGGAGCTGGCCCGCCTCCTGAAAGCCAGGCAGCTCCCCCGCGAGGAGTGGGAGCGGCGTCGCCTTGCCCTCGATGTCGCCGAGGAGGAGGAGCGGCGCCAGCTCGGACTGCCGCCGCGCCGGGAGTCCCTCCTGCGGCGGGAGGGTCTCCTGGAATAGCCCGTTCGGGGCATTCCCAGGGGCTAGGGGAGGCGCTATAGTACGGTCACCACTAGCACCTCCTACGCAAGCGCCAACCCCGACGCCGCCAACGTCCTCCGCATGCTTAAGACCTCTGGATGCGGCTGGGTGGAGATCAAGCCCGCCATCGTCAGACTGCCGCTCGCTCGATTGAACACTCAGTTCCTTTTCTGGCATAGAGCCCACCTCATCCGCCCGCCTGAGGGCGAGAGCCCGGGGTTGAGGATCATCCTTGGCAAGGTTCTGGAATTGGTGTCACAAAACACCGAGGCCTTCCACATCGTTGCAGTTGCCGGCAGCTTCCACAGCGGAGAGCGGGAGCTGCTTCGGGAGGCAATCGCCTCTATGTTTTCTGGCAGCAAGGTTGTCCCACTGATAGCGACCATTAATCCGAAGGTGGAGGGCAACGTGGCTGAATACCTGATCGCCGACCTGGTCTCTGCTCCGCAACTTCCCAGAGTCGTCACCTCGGTGTTCTCGGACCAGGGGGTGATGTTTTCCCGCGACGGAGTCACGCCCGTGGAATTCCTCGCCACGCTCAAGGAGCCTGAGGAGGGCAAGATGGCACGCGAAATCGACCAAGCGCTGGACTGGATGGTTGGGGGGCGCTAGTCCTTCGACTCAATGCAGAGGTGGTGGCGCTGGGTCAGCTACCAGAGCTCCACTAGCACCGGCTTAAGGCGGTGCCCAGGGTACAAGAGCGCCCCGGTCCACCAGAGATTTGGAGCAAGACAGCCCACTGTCTTAAGCCTTGCCGCCGGGGGCACCGGCGCCCCTGCGCCGGAAACTCGCCACGAGTCCTGGGCTCCGAAGAGGGCTTATCACCCGGAGCCAAAAGCGCCGCAGCTACTGCCAGGGCTGCGGCGGGGGTTTCTTTGGGAGCGAATGATCTTCCGCCGCGTGTGCCGGCGGGAGGTCGATCTGTTCCAGGGCCTCCAGCACCTCCTGGCTGTGTTTGAGGAGGTTCTGATTGGCGTTGGCGAACACCTTGCGCACGACCCCTTGGCCATCTATCACGAAGGTCATCCTGCTCACGCCCTTGTAGGGGCGGCCGGCGGCGGAGACACCCTCGTTATAGGCCCCGAACAGCTTGCAAAGGGTGCCTTCCGTATCGCAGAGGAGCTCGAAGGGGAGCCCGAACTTGCGGGCGAAGTCCTGGTGGGAACGCTCGTCGTCCATGCTCACGCCGATCACCCGCGCGCCCCGGCGGGTGAACTCGGGATAGTCGTCGCGGAAGTTGCACGCCTCGATGGTGCACCCCGAGGTCTCATCCTTGGGGTAGAAATAGAGGACTATCTTCTTCCCTGCCAAGTCCTTGGAAGTAACGGTCTTGCCGTGGGTGTCCGGCAAGGCAAAGTCCGGCATGCGCTGGCCTTCTTGCAGCATCGGAGGCTCCCTTTAAGACGGTATTGCCACTCACTTAACAAGACGGCGCTCCCAAAGTCAAGTCCAGCGGTCAACAAAGGGCCATCATGCGTGGGGGCGCGGGCCCCGCCGGATGCTCTGTTTTGTGCAAAGCTCCTTGACAGCTTGACAGCATTGTTGGAGCGCCCTAGAGTGCGCTCTGGATCGTGCATGCCACCCTTACGCGCCATCCTCTTCGACTACGTCCACACCCTGGCCGATAGCGGCGACACCGGGGCCCTACGCTGGCGTTTCTTCTCCCAGGCCCTCCGCCGCCTGGTGCAGGCTCTTCCCGCCCGCCCGCGCCAGGAGCTCCCCTTCACCTTCTTCAGCGTCGTGGGCTACGTGAGCCGCGGTTACAGTAGCTCCTACGAGCGCGGGGAGCACGCGGAGGCGGACCTGCGCGCCCTCTTCGCCGAGGGGTTCCGCCAGCACGGGTTGCCCCTTGAAGATAGCCTGATCGACGAGATCACGGCGCTGAACCATAGCGCCTATGCCGAGTGCGTCGTGGTGCCTGAGAGCACGCGCCAGACCCTGGAGCGCCTGCGGCAGCAGGGGCTACTCCTGGGGGTCGTCTCCAACAACATGTTCCAGCGCCGCTGGATGGGAGACTTCCCGCTCCTCTTCTCCGGCGAGGGGCTGCTGGACGCGGTGGTCCTCTCCTCCGACGTCGGGGTGCGCAAGCCCGCGCAGCGGATCTACCGCGCGGCTCTGGAGCAGCTCGGGGTGGGCGCCGCCGAGACTATCTTCGTCGGCGACCGTCTGGTGGAGGACGTGCGCGCGCCCAAGGCGCTGGGCATGCTCCGCGCGTATCTGACCTACGAGTTCCGACGCGAGCCCGACCCCCAGGTCGAGGCCGACGGCATCCTCCGGCGGCTGCCAGACCTGCTGGAGCTGCTGTAGGCCCTAGGCCACCGCTCCCTGTTTGCGCAGCGCTGCAATCGCCTCCTCGCCGTAGCCCAACCCGCGCAGGACTGCGTCGGTGTCCTGGCCGGTGGTCGGGCCTAAGGTCCGGATGCTTCCCGGCGTGGCGGAGAGCTGGGGCCCAACCCCCACCTGGCGGATGCGTCCCAGCTCCGGGTCCTGGCGCTCGTGGGCCATCCCTCGCAGGAGGAGCTGGGGGTCGGCGAAGAGCTCGTCCAGGTCCAAGACAGGGGCCACGCAGACCTCCTGCGGAGGCTTCATCAGCTCGAACCACTGGTCGCGGGTCTTGCTCTTGAAGGCTGCAGCGAAGGCCCGCGCGATCTCGGGGTGCTTGGCCGTGTTCCACTGCTCCTTGGCGTACTGCTCCAGTCCCAGGGCCTTGCAGAGGTTCTCATAGAACCAGGGCTCGTTGCAGCCGACGCTGATGTACCTGCCGTCGGCGCAGGCGTAGACGTCGTAGTAGGGGACGCCGCCGTTGAGCCGGTATTGGCCCTGTTGCGGCAGGACGCCCGTCTGGTGGCGCTCGCTCACCAGGGCTGCCAGGAGATACACGATGCCATCGGTCATGGAGATGTCGATGTACTGGCCGCGGCCCGTCTTCTCTCGCGCCAGCAGCGCCAGACAGATGGCCAGGGCGGCGTGCATGCCGCCCCCGGCGTAGTCGCCCAGCAAGTTCACGGGGATGGCGGGCTTGCGGCCGGCTTCGCCGATGACGGAGAGGGCGCCGGCGAAGGCGGCGTAGTTGATGTCGTGGCCCACTAGCTGGGCGTAGGGGCCGTCCTGGCCGTAGCCCGAGATGGAGCAGTAGACCGCCCGGGGGTTGAGCTTGGCCACGGTCTCGTAGTCCACGCCCAGGCGCTTGACCACACCGGGGCGGAAACCCTCCACCACTACGTCGGCGGAGCGGGCGAGCTTGTAGAAGACCTCCTTGGCCTCGGGCTGCCGCAAGTCCAGGGCGAGGGAGCGCTTGTTGCGGGAGTGGGCGTTGAGGGCGGCGCGGCGACGTTCCTCCAGCCCCGACTCTTGTTGAGACTGGGCCTCGCGCTCCATCTCGGCGCGGCGCCCGCCGCCGGGCTGCTCCACCTTGATCACCTCGGCGCCGAAGTCGCCCAGGATCATGGTGCAGAAGGGCCCGGGGGCGAGGCGGGTCAGGTCCAGCACGCGGATGCCGTCCAGGGGCATGGTCATGGAGGTGCTCCTTGCTCACCAGCTGGCGTTGATTGTCGGCGCGCGGACTGCACCAGTCAAGGCAGGGAGATGTGGACGCCGCGCGGCGCCGGCGCTCGGCCTTGCCTCAAAAGGGTCGTCTCTTTGTCGCCGAGCGAGCGAAGGGTCTGGGGTGCTGCACTCTCCCTTCCGCTCATGGTGAGCCTGTCGAACCGCCCCCACCCGGCCTTGGGGAGGGGGCGGTGAAGGGGCGCAGCCCCCTTCCGGGGGTCTGGGGGTGTCCCCCCAGGGCTCCTTCTTTGCTCTCCCCCTCTCCCAACCTTGGGAGAGGGTTGGGGTGATGGTGAAGCGGTTCGCCCGGCGCTCAGACGACGTGGAGGGCGTCGCTCAGCGTGGCGAACGCGTGGGCGGCGCCGGCGGCGCGCAGGGCCTCCAGAGTATGCGGCCCGGTGGCCACCGCCACGGCGACGACACCGCAGGCCCGAGCCGCCTCCACGTCCGCCAGGGTATCGCCCACCATATAGATGGCCTCTCGCGGGAGGGAGGCCCCCAGGCGCTCCTCAAGGCGCACGATGGCGGCGCGCACGATGCCCGGACGCCCCTCGGCGTCGTCGGCGAAACCGCCCTCAACGAAATAGTCGGCCAGGCCGAGGTGCTGGAGCTTCATGAAGGCGGCGTCGCGGAAGTTGCCGGTGGCCAGCCCCAGGTGGGTGTCCGGCGCCGCGCGCAGGGCCGCCAGCAGGGCCTCTACGCCGGGCAACACCCTGGCTTGCACGTCTTCCCGCAGGGTCTGCCGCAGGAGCAGCAGGTAGGCGACCTTCAGCCGCGGCAGCAGCTCCTCGTAGCGGGCGGTCAAAAGGCCGTGGCGCTGGAGGGCGTCCTTGATGATGAGGCGGTCGGTGCGCCCGTGAAAGCCCTCACCCGCCAGGGCGTCGTCGAGGCCGAAGACCGCCTTGAAGGCGCGCCCCAGGGCCAGGGCCCCGGCGCTGGTGTGGAGCAGGGTGGAGTCGATGTCGAAGAGGAAGAGGCGTGGCATATCTTGGCACCGGTGGCTTCGCGCAAAAGCCGCATTTTCTCGATCAGGCTTTCTCCATCAGTATGCCTGCGACCATCCCCCTCGCCCCCTTCCTAGCCAGGAAGGGGGCAGTTTAAGATGGAGAGAATCCCGAGGGTCGGGACTTCGACCGCCGGCAGATCCCGAGCATCGGGACTATGCACTCCCTCAATTGACGCAGGATGCCATATTTTTTGTAAGTTGGCACGGCGTTGGGGTTACGCTCGCCCTGCCCGTCGAAGGGCGCCCCAAGCCGCTCCTGGGACTCCTTGCCTATAATAGCAGCGCGCGCCTGAACGGTTGCGCCCAGGAGGGTTGCGTGGGCAAAAGCTACAAACTGACGCTCATCGAGGGCGACGGCATCGGGCCCGAGGTCTCCCAGGCGGCCTGCCGGGTCATCGCCGCCGCCGGGGTGCTGGTGGAGTGGGAGCCGGTGCTGCTGGGCGCCAGGGCGCAGGAGTGGCACGGGAGCCTGATGCCGGAGGAGGCGCTGGCCTCCATCCGGCGCAACAAGGTCGCCCTGAAGGGCCCCGTCACCACTCCCATCGGGGAGGGCTTCCCCAGCGTCAACGTCCAGCTGCGCAAGGTCCTGGACCTCTACGCCACCCTGCGCCCCGTGCGCAACCTGCCCCACGTGTCCTCACGCTACCAGGACGTGGACCTCGTGGTGGTGCGGGAGAACACCGAGGACTTGTACGCGGGCAAGGAGCACGAGGTGGTCCCAGGCGTGGTGGAGAGCCTCAAGATCATCACCGAGGTGGCCTCCACGCGCATCGCCCGCTTCGCCTTCGCTTACGCTGCCGAGAACGGTCGCAAGAAAGTGACGGCGGTCCACAAGGCCAACATCATGAAGCTCTCCGACGGCCTATTCCTGGAGTGCTGTCGCCGGGTGGCGAGTCAACATCCGGCGATCGAGTACAACGAGCTGATCGTGGACAACACCTGCCTGCAACTGGTGATGGACCCCCTGCAGTTCGACGTGCTGCTGATGGAGAACCTCTACGGCGACATCATCTCCGACCTGTGCGCTGGGCTGGTGGGCGGCATCGGCATCGTGCCCGGCGCCAACATCGGCAAGGAGGGCGCCGTCTTCGAGGCGGTCCACGGGAGCTGGCCGGCGGCGGCGGGGCAGGACCTTGCGAACCCCACGGCGCTGATCCTCTCCGGGGTGATGATGCTCCGGCACCTGGGCGAGCAGGACGCTGCACGGCGTATCGAGCAGGCGGTGGTAGCGGTGCTGCGCCAGGGGGTATGCACCCGCGACCTGGGCGGCAGCGTCGGCACCAAGGAGTACTCGGGCGCCATCTGCCGCGAACTGCAGCGGTGAAGCGTAGGATATACCAGGAGGCTTAGCGTCCAACAACGCTTACAGGAAATGCCAGTGCAGCAACTCAACGACGTGCCGACGCGAGCCCAAGTGATCGAAGCGGCAAAGGACCCGGCGTCTCTAGCCGCCATGGGCGATGCAGTCGTTGACTTTGTGATCGATAACTACCGGTACGAGGAGCAACTGGGTTGAGAAAGTGGTTAGAGCTGTAGCAAGACTGAAGGATGCGATCGAAACGGAAGCAGGGGTCCATGTCGCGGAAGCGGAAGTTGAACTTCTGCTGTTGAGTCCCGTGCACCGCCCCCACAGTCTTTCCCGTGCGGAGGTTGCTGACTTCATCGAACCATCTGAGGAGGAGATTGAGGCAAGGGCTTGGGGAGAGGATCTGTCCCGAAGTGTTTGGTTCTATACAATCGCCGCGTTTTTCCTGGCGTTATCCTTTATGTCCTTTGCTGTCATTACATATGCGTTGGAGATGCCGACCCTAAAAGCGACATTGGTATTTAGCTCGATTGGAGGAGTCGCTCTAGCTTTGGCGTCGAGCCTGTTCGGGGTCGGTCTTTACAGACAGTATGTGGTACGTGGAGGTGTCTCTTGGGACCACCGCCAGGGTTACCCTGACGCCACAGTCCGCAGGTATAAGCCTATTAAGAAGACGTGGCTTTCTTGGAGCATGTACGCTTTAGGTAGCCTCCTCTTGGCTATGAGCGTAAGCACGGGAGTAGTCACTAGTAGACAGCTCGCCTTCAATGTCCTGGAGGATTACACGCCATTACGTCTAGGCCTGCTTGCGTCCACGGCTTCAGGCTTGTCGCTTTTTGCTATAGGAGCTTGGCCCGTAATCCGGAGTGTGGTCGTTATGGCCGAAGAACAAAGACGCTTAGGCGGCTCCAAATATCTGGCACCACCTCGACTTCTGTTCACTTTATTACCTTTGTTTACTGGTGCTGCTTCGTTCCTTATCAACTGGCTATTCTTATAGGCTTCTTGCGATTCACCTTGTGACTTGCTTCCACCTTTGGCAAACCTCAATAAACCGCCGCGCCAGGGCCGGGTCGCGTCCCAGGTGCAGGTGCACGTGCACGTAGGAGGCGACGACGCTCCCCCGCACGAATCCTTCGACGCGGCTCAGGACAGGCCCTTCGACCCTTCGGCTTCGTTCAGGGCAGGCAGGCTCAGGGCGAACGGTTTCATACGTTGGCGGGTGAGCCTAAGACCGGCTTCATACTGCGATCTCTAGCACCCGGTCCTTGGTGGTCCTCTTGGGCTTCTCCACGTTCACGGACAGGCAACCCTCGATGGCCTCATAGAGGTTCTTCAGCAACTCTTCGAAGGTGCCCTGGGTGGCACAGCCGGGTATGGCTGGCACATCGGCCCAGTAGCCACCCTCGTCGGCTTCGTGGACTACCACCTTGAGCTTCATGGCTCGTCCTTCCTTCTGCTCATCTTCGCAAAACCTTTTATACGCTATAATCGGGCCGTTTGGAAAGGGGGTCACTCATGCAGTTCGACCATAAGGACGCGCTCTACAACCTGGCGGACGGGGTCGCCACCATCACCCTGAACCGCCCGGAGACCCTGAACTCCTTGAGCGACGACATGATGGACGGCCTGCTGGAGGCCGTCGAGGACGCCAAGGTCAACGACGCCGTGCGGGTGCTCATCCTGACCGGCGCCGGCCGCGGCTTCTGCTCTGGCCGCAACGTGCGCGATGCCGAGGAGCGGGAGAGCGCGGAGCGTACCCTGGGACGGCTGGTGCGCTCGCGGAAGTGGCTGGAGCACAGCATCCAGCGCATCCCGCGCGCCCTGTCGACCCTGGACAAGCCCTTCATCGCCGCCGTCAACGGCCCCGCCGTGGGGGCGGGCATGGACCTGGCCAGCATGGCCGACATCCGCTACGCCAGCGACCAGGCCAAGTTCGGACAGGGCTACTCGCGCATGGGGCTGGTGTCGGGCAACGGCGGGGCCTACTTCCTCCCCCGCATTGTGGGCATCGCCCGCGCCTGCGAGCTGCTGTGGAGCAGCCGTCTCTTCGACGCCCAGGAGGCCCTGCAAATGGGCTACGTCAGCCGCGTCCACCCCCAGGGTGAGCTGATGGAGCGCACGCGGGAGTTCGCTCGGGAGCTGGCCCAGGGGCCCGCGGTCTCGATCCAGCTCTTCAAGCGGCTGATCTACCGAGGGCTGGAGGGCAGCCTGGACACCGCTCTGACCATGGCGCAGCAGGCGATGCTGGTGGCCCAGGCCACCGATGACGCCGTGGAGGGCCCCCGCTCCTTCATGGAGAAGCGCCAGCCTCGATTCAAAGGCCAGTAAGGGTCCACTATCCGTGTGGAGAGGCGCCCAGCGTCGTGGTTGCGGACGGGTGGCGCGGGATTTGTATCATTTGTTGCAGAGAATGCTTGACAATCACTTGAACCTGCGGTAGAGTCATAGCTGAACCCTTGAGTTGCCCGTCCCCCTAGGGGCGGTGTTTTCGTGGGTGTGCAATGGAGACCAAAAGGACGCAGATACTCAGCATCATCCAGCGGCGCGATGGCGCCAGCGTGGATGAGTTGGCGGAAGAGCTCGGCCTGGCGTCGGCGACGGTGCGCCGGCACCTGGACATTCTGCAGCGGGATGGCCTGGTCGGGTTCGTCGAGGCGCACGGTGGAGTGGGGCGTCCGCGCTACGTCTACTCGCTTACCCATGCGGGCCAGGAGCTGCTGCCGCGGGAGTACAGCCGGCTGGCGCAGCGCTTCATGCACGAGGTCGCCGACCTGGGCGCCGGGGAGCTGAAGGAGCTGGCCAACGGCAAGTCCCTGGTGGACCTGGTCATTCGCCGCATCGCCGATAGCAAAGCGGAGCAATACGCCGGGCAGCTGGCGGGGCAGGACTTCGACGGCGCGGTGCAGGGTGCGACCCGGATCCTGAACCAGGAGCACTACGCGGCGGACGCCCAAGAGGTGCCCGGCGGCTACCGGATCCGCCTCCACAACTGCCCCTACCAGGAGGTAGCGGACAGCCATCACGAGCTCTGCTCCCTGGAGACGGAGTTCGTGCGCAGCCTGGTCAAGTGCCCAGTGGCACGGGAGGCGACTATGGTCGAGGGGGCAGCCAGCTGTGTCCTGCTGGTGCAACGGCCGACCGCTCCGGTCGCCATCGCCGAGGCCCAGCCCCCAGCACAGCGGCCCGCCTGAAACCGGCTGCCAGACCGAGATGTTGCAGAGGTGACGGATTTCATGACGACTAGTAGCGGGAACGGGACAGCGCCCCTGTTCCAGGTCGAGGCGCTCCACGTAAGCGTGGAGGGCAAGGAGATCCTTAAGGGTGTGGACCTCATCGTGAGGCAGGGCGAGGTCCACGCCATTATGGGTCCCAACGGTTCGGGGAAGAGCACCCTGGCCAACGCCATCATGGGGCACCCCAAGTACAAAGTGACCGGGGGCGACATCCGCTACCTGGGGCAGAGCATCGTGGGACTGAAGGCCGACCAGCGGGCCCGCCTGGGGGTCTTCCTCGCTTTCCAGTACCCCACCGCGATCCCGGGCGTCACCATGGTGAACTTCCTGCGCCACGCGCTCAACGCGGTGCGGGGCCAAGAGGTCCCGGTGAAGGACTTCCGCAACCTGCTGCGGGACAAAATGACCCTGCTGAAAGTGGACCGCTCATTCTCGGCCCGCTACGTCAACGAAGGCTTCTCGGGCGGGGAGAAGAAGCGGGTAGAGATGCTCCAGATGGCCGTCCTGGAGCCCAAGCTGGCGGTGCTGGACGAGACCGATTCCGGGCTGGATATCGACGCCCTCAAGACGGTGGCGGAGGGCATCAACACCCTCCTGAACCCAGCCCAGAGCATCCTGCTCATCACCCACTACCAGCGCATCTTGAACTATGTGAAGCCTCACTTCGTCCACGTCCTGGCCCAGGGGAACATCCTGAAGTCCGGGGGCCCGGAGCTAGCCCTGGAGCTGGAGGCGAAGGGGTACGACTGGATCTTGAAGGAAGCAGCGGCGCTGCCGCAAGGAGTGTCCTCATGACCACCGCGACCAAGGTACCGGAGAAGGGCGAGTACAAGTGGGGGTTTCATGACTCGCAGGAGGGCTATGCCTTCAAGTCCCGCAAGGGCTTGGACAGCGAGATCGTGGCCCAGATTTCAGACCTAAAGGGCGAGCCGGCCTGGATGCGGGAGTTCCGGCTGAAGAGCCTGGCCACCTTCCAATCCAAGCCCATCCCCCGCTGGGGGGGTGACCTCTCCCACATCGACTTCGACGATATCTACTACTACGTGAAGGCGTCGGAGAAGACGGGGAAGAGCTGGGACGAGGTGCCCGCCGACATCAAGCGCACCTTCGACCGGCTGGGCATCCCCGAGGCCGAGCGCAAGTTCCTGGCCGGCGTGGGGGCCCAGTATGAGTCCGAGGTGGTCTATCACTCCATTCGCGAGGACCTCAAGAAGCAAGGGGTGGTCTTCGTCAGCACCGACAACGCGCTGAAGGAGTACCCCGACCTGTTCAGGGAATACTGGGGCACGGTCATCCCGCCCGATGACAATAAGCTGGCCGCCCTCAACTCCGCGGTCTGGTCCGGCGGCTCCTTCATTTACGTGCCGCCCGGGGTCAAGGTCGAGATCCCGCTCCAGGCCTACTTTCGCATCAATACCGAGAACATGGGCCAGTTCGAGCGCACCCTGATCATCGTCGACGAAGGGGCATACGTTCACTACGTGGAGGGCTGCACGGCCCCCACCTACAGCACCGATAGCCTCCACAGCGCCGTGGTGGAGATCATCGTCAAGCGTGGGGCGCGCTGCCGCTACACCACCATCCAGAACTGGTCCAGCAACGTCTACAACCTGGTCACCAAGCGCGCCCAGGCCTACGGCGAGGCGACCATGGAGTGGGTGGACGGTAACCTGGGCAGCAAGCTCACCATGAAGTACCCCAGCGTCTACCTGATGGAGCCGGGGGCCCACGGGGAGATCCTCTCCGTGGCCTTCGCGGGCAAGGGCCAGCATCAGGACGCGGGCGGCAAGGTGGTCCACGCCGCTCCCCACACCACCTCCCAGATCATCTCCAAGTCCATCAGCAAGGGCGGCGGACGCACCTCCTACCGGGGGCTGATCAAGGTCCTCCCCGACGCCGAGGACGTGAAGTCCCACGTCCGCTGCGACGCCCTGCTCATGGACGAGGACTCCCGCTCCGACACCTACCCCACCATGGAGATCGACAACGAGCGGGTCAGCATCGGCCACGAGGCGACCGTCAGCAAGGTGGGCGATGACCAGCTCTTCTACCTGATGAGCCGGGG
>SHYM01000027.1 GCA_009692805.1 Dehalococcoidia bacterium
CCCCCTGCGCAGCCCCAGGGTCAGCATCACCTCATAGCAGGCCGCCCAGCGCGAACCCTGGGCAACCTCCAGGAGCTTGCGGGCGTCCTCGGGCGAAAGCATCTTCCCCTCGGACCTAGGCAAACGCGGGACGGCAGCCATGGCCGCGACGTTTCGCGACAGGAGGCCGTCAGCTATGGCCTGGTTCAAGGCGTGCCGGAGCACGGCCCTGATGTTCCTCACCGTCCTGGGGGCCTTCCCCGCCTCGGTCGCCTTGCGCAGCATTCCCTGGACATGATCGCGAGTCAACCTGTTGATGGGATTGCGGCCAACGACGGGGAGGATATGCAGCTTCACGATGTCGCTGTAGGCCCGGAACGTAGAAGGACGGAGCTTGGGGCGGCAGGTGTTTTCTACCCAGCGGGTGAGGTAGGCGCCCACGGTCAAGCGCTCGTCCTGGGGCTCTTGACCGAGCTGGAGGTCCCGCTGGGCCTTGATGAGCTTGTCGCGGGCCTGGGCCTGCGTCTTACCGTAGAGGGCCTTCTTCCGCCCGCCCGCCAGGGGCAGGACCGCTACCCAGCGACCATCCCGACGGTGGTAAACCGATCCAGCACCCTTTGGCGCCCTTCGCATGGCCCGCCCCCTTCGCCACCTTTGGTTGCCATTCTATAAGGTGTCAGATAAGCTGTCAAGAGGGCTGGGGCGGCTGGCTGTGAAGTCGTGCTATATCTGGTACGCCCGGTGGGATTCGAACCCACGACGTTCGGTTCCGAAGACCGACGCTCTGTTCCGCTGAGCTACGGGCGCACCGCGCCCACCAGTATAGCCTCCCCGTTGAGACGCAGCCAAGAAGCCAAATCCCCAGGGCCTCCGCCGGCGAAGGCGGCCCCACACAACCCGGAAAGTTCTGGCAGGCGTCCCCGGATGACGCTGACCCGGCCCGCTTCGTCGCCCTAGCGCGCCCGCGCGGTGCGAAGCCCTGCGGGGAGGGCCTTGACAGCACAACAGTTCTATTCCACAATAAGCGGAGCAATCCTTGGAAGGAGCCGAGCCATGGCCCAGGTCTACTTCGAGGAGATCCAGGTGAAGTCCGTCATCAATCGCGTCCAGGCGCCTGATATGGGGCTGAAGTGGACTATCAACCCCTATCGTGGGTGCCAGCACGCCTGTGTCTATTGCTTCGCCAGCAGTCGCCGCGAGCCCCCGCCGGGCCAACCCCGGGGCCAGCTAGCCCTGGCCTTGTGAGGAGGTTGCCCTTAGCCCTTGCGCGCCCACACCAGATAAAGAGGATCGCCGGGCGGGGCGCTGCGGTCCTCTGCCTGGACGTCGAGCCAGCCGCCCGCCAGCCGGAAGTAGGCCTGGACGAGGACCGCCCGCTCCTCGTCGTTGAGCATGCGCCAGACCAGCACCGCCTTGGTCGGGAACATACGGTTGGAGAAGCTGACCAGGAAGGGACCCCCGGGTCGCAGGACACGGCGCACCTCCTGGAAAATCTCCACCGGGTGCGCCAGGTACTGCACCGACACCGTCATCATCGCGCCGTCGAAGCTCCCATCAGGGAAGGGCAAGCGGGGGTCCTGGTTAACATCGTGGACCACGTAGTCATCGAGCTGGGGGTTCGCCTGCATTTCGACGGCGTTGAGGCCCAGCCCCACCAGACGCTTCTTGCGAAAGCCAGCCGGCAGGTGCGAGCGCCAGCTCGACAGCAAGTCCAGCAGCTCGCCACCCTGGGGCAGATAGTCCTGAAAGACTCGGCCCACGCCGGCGATCGCTCCCCCGTCGATGTGCACGACCAGACGCGGCTGCGCGTAGAAAAGGGCGTCGTCGCCCTCATCCTCGCGCTGAAAGTGGTGCGCCTCGAAGGGGGTACCGTCCGGGGAAGAAGTGGCCTCATCCACCTGCTTGGCCTGCCTCCAAACTATCTCCGCGAACACCGCGAAACGTGGGAGCACGCCGCGGGACGCCACGGCGACACCCAGCCACCGACGGTACCGGCAGCCTGAGTATAATAACCTCCATCTGGCGGCCATCGAGTCTCCGGCCCAGGGGCCATCGGGACAGCTGCCAGGTATCTCAAGCTTACGATTATGGAGGCTATCCTCCGGCCCAGGGGCGATCGGGACAGCCAGGAGGGTCTAACACGGCTAAGCCGCCCATCGGCGTAGACCTGGACGGTGTCATCAGCCGCCCCGTTTTCGGCTGGAACATCGCCATCAGCCGCCGCCTGGACTTGCCGGGCCCGCCCGCCGCCTTCGCCGGCGACTGGCCCTCCGGCCCGGCGCGGGCGCTGGCGTGGTTCGCCAGCAACCTGCGTTACCGGGCGCGCTCGCCCCTAGCCGACGCCCAGGAGGGGCTCCGGCTCCTGGCGGAGCGGCGCTCCGTTGTCCTCGTCACCGGGCGCAGCGACTTGGCCCGCCCGCTCACGGAGCGTTGGCTGCGCCGCCACGGCCTGGACCGCTATCTGGCGGAGCTGTGCTTCAACAATACCAACCTGCACTCGGCCCAGTTCAAGCTCCACGCCCTCAGGGAGCGCTCGATCCCGGAGCACGTCGACGATGACGGCGCCACGGCCCTTCTCCTGGCCCGCCAGGGCATCCGCCGCGTCTACCTGCGGGACTGGCCCCGTAACCGGGGGCTGCCCTATCCCCACGCCGTGGTGCGTCTGCTCTCCCTACCGGCTATCGCTGAACACCTGGAGTAGGCTGCCAGCAGCGCCGCCCGCTCTGGCCTATGCTAGAACAAGTCTCCCAGCCGTTACACGATGAAGGTGCCGGATATGACCGGCGGAGACGAGCATGGCTGAGACCACTGACCAAGGTGAATACGCCGACCCCACCACTCTCTGGCGCAAGCTTCAGGGCTACCTCCAGGTTGACGTGGATGTGGCCCCCCCGCGCGTCAGAGGACGCCAGAGCGCCGGTAACGGTCAGGTTCACCGTACGCAACACCGGACCCAGCGGACCGGACTGGCCCGAGATCGTCTTCGCGGACGTGAACCTGGTCATCGGCGACAGGGGTGGCCAATCCGTTCCCAAGGGCCCGGCTGAGCTAGAAAGCGGGAAGTCCTTCACCTACGAGCACCGCTGCTCTCTCCAGGACTTACCTGCCTTGAAGGTCAGGGCCGAAGGGACGGTCTCCGCCCGTCGGTTCTTCCGCATCCGGCGTCTGGCCGCTATCCCGACCTCTTTCACCAAGCCAGCAGCCCTCGCCTACGCGCGGGGCTTCAACGACCTCGGCATCCACGGCCCGCTAGAGTCCCTACGAAAGGCGGTCTTCATACCTGGACCCAAGACAACCTTCGCCGACGTCCAGGCCCTCATCGCTGCCCTGACCCGCACCCTGACTGAGATCGAGGCGCTCCAAGGAAGGCTGCGGGCCCTGCCCGCGGCGGCGCTTGGCCAACAGGATAGGGCACACCTTGAGGCCGCAGCCGCTTATCTGACGAAAACCCAGGGGGCCTGCCGACGCTTTAGGGACGCCCTCTCGACAGCCGACTCCGGTGAGATCGTAGCCGCGGCGGGGTCCATAGAAGACCTCTCGCCGGAGGCCGCCCAGGTCGACCGGGCAACGGAAGAGCTGATGCGCGGCTACGAGATCTCCGACGAGGAGGCCAGCTACCGTTACCGAGGCCGCTAGGCCAGCGCCGCCGCCAGTCGCGGCCGCACTGAAAAAGGGCTCCTTGCGGCGGCCTTCCCCTGACGGCGTACAGAACGGCCCAGCACCTGCCCCCGCCCCCCCATGCTACACTCCAGCCATGGACTTGGGCCACTTCATAGACATTCTGGAGACCAGCCCAGCGTACCAGCAGCAGGCGGTGCACCGGGAACGGCTGCCGCCGCGCGCAGCCCGCTACGGCGACCTTGACCAACCTTTGCCGCCCCAGCTGGAGGCCCGGCTGGCGGGCCGCGGCACCTGGCCCCTCTTCGCCCACCAGGCCCGGGCCATCAACGCCCTAGGGCGCGGCGACCACGTCATCGTGTGCACCAGCACCGCCAGCGGCAAGTCCCTCTGCTTTCACCTCCCCGTCTTGGAAGCCCTCCTAGGCGACAAGCGGGCCACTGCGCTCTACCTGTTCCCAACCAAGGCCCTGGCCCAGGACCAGCTCCGCTCCCTAGAGGAGCTGACCCGCGGGTTGCCCCTTTACGGAGACCTCGCCACCTTCGACGGCGACACCCTCGCCGCGGAGCGTCGAGCCACCAAGCGCCGCGCTCGCCTGGTCATCTCCAACCCCGACATGCTGCACCTGGGCATACTGCCGAACCACCAGCAGTGGGGGCGCTTTCTACGGCACCTGCGCTACGTCGTCCTCGACGAGGCCCACGCCTACCGGGGCGTCTTCGGCAGCCACCTGGCGCTTATACTGCGGCGGCTACGCAGGCTGGCAGCCCAGGTCGGCGCGGCGCCTCAGTTCATCCTGGCCTCGGCCACCATCGCCAACCCCAGGGAGCACGCCGAGGCCCTTACCGGGCTCCCCTTCACGGTGGTGGATGACGATGGCGCGCCCTTCGGCGGCAAGGAGTTCGTCCTCTGGAACCCACCGGTTATCGATCCGGCCCGGTCGGCGCGCCGCAGCGCCAACACGGAGGCCACCTCCCTGATGACCGAGCTGGTCAAGCAGGAGGTCCGCTCCCTGTGTTTCGTCCGCACCCGGCGGCTGGTCGAGCTGGTCTATCGCTACCTGCGAGAGCGGCTGCGCCAGGACGGCCGCCCCGACCTGGCCAGCCGCATCTCGCCCTATCGCGCCGGCTACCTGCCCGAGGACCGCCGCCGCATCGAGGGGGATTTGTTCGCCGGGCGACTCCTGGCAGTCGTCGCCACCAACGCCCTGGAGCTGGGCATCGACATCGGCGGTCTCGACGTCACCGTGCTCACAGGCTATCCGGGGAGCATCGCCGGCACCTGGCAGCAGGCGGGGCGCTCGGGGCGCCAGGGGCACCACTCCCTCGCCATCTTCATCGCCCGCGACGGTCCCCTAGACCAGTACCTGGCGGCACACCCCGAGTTCCTCTTCGGCCACCCCCACGAACATGCCCTGATCAATCCCTCCAACCCCCACATCCTGGGCCCACACCTCCTGTGCGCCGCCTACGAAGCCCCCCTCAGCGAGGGCGACGGGGCCCTCTTTGGTCCCGCCCTGGCGCAGACCCTCGAAGAGCTGGCCTCCCAGGGGCTCTTGCGCCCAGAGCGGGGGCGGTGGCACCTGAATCCAGGCCTGGGCTATCCCGCGGACAGCGTCAACATCCGGTCCGCCGAGAAGCGCCCCTATGTGGTGCTGGACGCCCGCAGCGGCCGGCCGTTGGAGTACGTGGACAGCGCCCGCGCCTTTTACGAGGTCCACCCCGGCGCCGTCTGGCTGCATCAGGGCGACAGCTACCTCATCAGCCAGCTGGACGTCCCGCAGCGCACGGCGAGGGCGGAGGCCGCCGACGTCCCCTACTACACCGTCGCCAAGGAGATCACCGACATGAGGATACTGGAGACCCTGCGCCGGCGCGGGGCGGGTGGGACGACGGCCTACCTCCAGCGGGTAGAGGTCACCAACCGGGTGACCGGATACCTACGCAAGCGTCAGGTGACGGAAGAGGTGCTGGGCGAGGACTCCCTGGACCTGCCGCCCCAGAGCTACGAGACCGTCGCCCTCATGTGGGATATACCTGATCCCATCCTGGACCTGCTGGCCCGCCAGGGGCACGACCTGGCGGGCTCCCTCCACGCCGCCGAGCATGCCTGCATCGGCCTGCTGCCCCTCTTCGCCCTCTGCGACCGCAACGACATCGGCGGGCTCTCCACGCCGCGGCACCCGGACACGGGCCGCCCCCAGGTCTTCATCTACGACGGCTATCCGGGCGGCGTCGGCATCAGCGAAAAGGGGTACGAGCTGGCCGAGGAACTCTGGCAGGCCACGCTGGAGCACGTGGGCCGCTGCCGCTGCGAGGAGGGCTGTCCGGGCTGCATACAGAGCCCCAAGTGCGGCAACAACAACCAGCCCCTGGACAAGGCCGGCGCTTGCGCTTTACTCCGGGGAGAAGGGGCTTTGCACTAAAAGGGCTTCCTGAAGGCCCGCCTGCGGCGGGAGGGAGTGCAGAGTCACGACACCGGGGGTCGAAGGGGGTGTCCCCCCCCTCTCCCTTTTCAAACTACCCCCTTCCTAGCTAGGAAGGGGGCCCGCCGCAGGCGGGTCGCAGGCATCCTCAAGGAGAGAGCCTCTCGAAAACATGCGGCTTTTCGTGCAAAGCCGGGAGAAGGGACGGCTAAGGGTTCCGCTGTCTACTGCGCTGGCCTCACGTCTGGTCACCCTGCTGCAAGGTTCGCGCCCTCGCGGGGACCTTACCCGCCGCTTGCACCTTCCGCATGCGGTCGTGCAGGATCACCTTCACACCCATAGCGTGCACGCGCAGCGCGCGGGCTAGGTCCACGGGGTCCAAGGTGTAGACAGTGTGGGCGACGCGCAGCTTCTCCAGGGCGCAGATAACCGCCCAGCTCAGGTCAAAGTGCCACCAGTAGAGGCCGTGGCGCGCCGATCTGGGCGAAGCGTGATGGGTATTGTGTCCGCCCTCCCCAAACCCCAGCAGCCCAACCAGCCAGTGGTTGGTGCTGCGGTCCTTGGTGTTGAAGGGCCGGCTGCCAAACATATGGCACACGGAGTTCACGGACCAGGTCACGTGATGGGTTAGACCGATGCGGACGAACCCCGCCCACAGGAGGCCGCTCCACCCACCGACGAGGAAGGGGACAATGAGACTCAAGGCGACGAAGACCACGGTAAGACGGTCGAGGAGGACGAGGTCGCGGTCTTTGAGCAGGTCGGGGGCCCAGCGCTGCCGGTCGGCGCGCTCGTTACCCAGCAGCCACGCAAAGTGGGCGTGGAGGAAACCGAGAAATAGGTTGCGGCTCAGGTGGGGGCTGTGAAGGTCGCCGACCTGGTCGCTGAAGGCATGGTGCTGGCGGTGATTGGCGGCCCAGGAGATCGGCCTGCCCTCGAAGGCCATGGCTCCGAGGATGACCAGAATGAACTTGACCACGCGGTTGGCCTTAAAGCTCGCGTGAGTCAGGTAGCGGTGGAAGCCAACGGTTACCCCCAGAGCAATCAGGGAGTACATGACGCCCAGAAGGGCTACGTCTCTCCAGTCCGCCAGGTGGTTCCAGGCCAGCTGTAGGGCGTAGCCGGTGGCGACTAGGGGGCCCACGACCATGAGGAGCGTGACGCTCTTCATCTTCCATCCCCTCGCGGTGGCGACCAGAGGGCCCACGGCCATGAGGAGGTTAGCGCCTTTAGCTCGAGTTCTTGACATAAGACCTCCGCTGCTCACCGCGTTACTGAAAGGCGCGTGCGTGGGGGTCATCCGTTGCACGTCCTATAGTCAGGCGCGCCGGTCCAGGCACCGGGGGACGCACCGTTACCAACTGTCAGGAGCGCACCGACAGCGCTGCGCTAGCCCTGACATGGGGAGGTGTGACCAGGCGATACTAACGCGGCCCGCCGCGGCCCCGCCCGCCGCTGTCCTCGCGAGGCTTGGCTTGGTTTACAGTGACGGGGTTCCCCTTCAGGCCTTTGCCATTGAGGCCGTCAATAGCAGCCTGGGCCTCGGCGTTGTTCGCCATTTCTACAAACCCAAACCCCCGGGAGCGGCCGGAGAGGCGGTCCTTGATAACGCTGGCAGAGGCGACCTGCCCAAACGGACTGAAGGCCCCACGCAGGTCGTCGTCACTCACATCCGGCGCGAGGTTGCCACAAAAGATGTTCACGCGGCGCTCCTTTAAGCACCCAAATCTCCTCATCACCGGTCTAGCGCCGCAGGTCTTCGTCGGGGTTGAAGACAGACGCCGCAAGTCCCTCGACTCGGAGTCCCCAACAGTATAGCACAAGTGGAGGCTGTCCAGCCTCCTTGCCCCTTGGGCTACAGCAGCCTTGCACAAGAAGTCTGGTTTTCGGTTGTTCTCCCCTGAGTCCGCCGGAGGCGGGCCCCTGGCCCCCCTCCTGGCCCGGAAGAGGGGAATATGAAAGGGAGGGAAAGGGGACACCCCCTTTGCAGTCCCTCTCTTCGGGCAAGATGCGATTTTTGTGCAAAGCCGCCCGTGGGGGCTTCCGTGCTTGACCGTTACGCGCGCAAACGCGATTTCGACCGCTCTCCCGAGCCCCCTCCGCGCGCCGGGGAAGGGGCTGCGGGGCCGCTGGCATTCGTCATACAAAAGCACGCCGCCACCAGGCTGCACTACGATTTCCGTCTGGAGCTAGACGGCGTGCTGAAGTCCTGGCCCATCCCCAAGGGGCCAGCGCTGGACCCCAAGGAAAAGCGTCTGGCTGTCATGGTGGAAGACCACCCCCTGGACTACGCGTCCTTTGAGGGGGTCATCCGCAAGGGCGAGTACGGCGCGGGGCAGGTGATCGTCTGGGACCATGGCACCTACTCCCCCGACGAGGACGGCAGGCTCTCATTCCATGACCGTGCCGAGGCCCAGCAGCGGGTGCGCCAAGGTCTGGCCGAGGGGAAGCTCTCCATAACCCTCCGGGGCCACAAGCTCAAGGGCTCGTGGGCGCTGGTGAAGACCAAGCGGGGAGAGAACGAGTGGCTTCTTATCAAGCATAAGGACCGTTCTAGCGACGGCAGCCGCGACATCCTGGCCGAAGACCGCTCGGTCATATCCGGACTCACCATCGAGGACCTCAAGGCCGGGCGACTGCCAGAGACGCCCGCGCAAGCGGCAGTCGCGACACCGGCGGTCGCCGCCGGGGCCAGGACAGGACGTCTCCCCGCGTCTCTAGCGCCGATGCTGGCCTCCGCCGCCCCCAAGCCCTTCGACCACCCCAGCTGGCTGTTCGACCCCAAGCTCGATGGCATCTGCGCCCTCGCTCTCGTCGCGGGCGGCTCCGCCAAGCTCCTGGGCCGTCACAGCTCCGACATCACCGCGCAGTACCCGGCCCTCGCCGCCGAGCTCGCCCGGCAACCGGCGTGGGAGCTGGGGCTCGACGGCGAGATCATCGCCCTGGACCAGGGAGGCAAGCCGTCCTTTGAGCTGCTGCAGCAACGCCTGAACCTCAGCCGCCAGTCCGACATCCGCCGCGCTGAGGAGCAGGTGCCCGTAATCTACTACGCCTTCGACCTGCTCCACCTCGACGGCTATGACCTTACCGGGGCCCCTCTGGAGCAGCGCCGGGCACTGCTCCGAACGGCCCTGGCGCCGTCGGAGCGAGTGCGGCTCCTGGAGCACTTCCTGGGTTTGGGTGAGGCCACCTACAAAGCGGCGCTCGCGCAGGGCTGGGAGGGCGTAGTGGCCAAGCGGCGCGACAGCCGCTATGAGGCCGGCGCGCGCTCTCAGCAGTGGCTCAAGATAAAGGCCGTCGCCACCGCCGACTTCGTGATCGGCGGCTACACCAGGGGGAGCGGCGCCCGAGCCGGCACCTTCGGCGCGTTGCTGCTAGGCTCCTACGACGAGCGCGGCCGCTTGGTCTACGTGAGCCATGTCGGCAGCGGCTTCGACGCCAATACCCTGGCTGACCTGCGCGCCAGGCTGGATGCTCTGCGCGCGGAAGCCTGCCCGTTCGCGGAGGAGCCAGCCCTGAACGCGCCGGCTATCTGGGCGCGTCCGGAGCTGGTGGCGGAGGTCAAGTTCGCCCAGCGCACCAGCGATGGCAGCCTGCGCGCGCCCGCGCTTGTGCGCCTGCGCGAGGACAAGCCCGCAGCAGAGGCCACCGCGCTGGATGTGACCATGCCCTCGTCGCCAGGGTCGAGCCCGAACCTGCCAGCAGCCCAGGAGGAGGCTGCCTTGAGCGCGGTGGTGGAGCAGCTACAGGCGGCGGGCGCCAAGGGCCTCCTGGATGTTCAGGGTGACAGGCTCCCAGTCACCAACCTGAACAAAGAGCTGTGGCCAGCCCACGACAGCCGCCCGGCGCTGACCAAACGCGACTACCTCATCTATCTGGCCAGGATATCCCCCCACCTGCTGAGGTTCTTGCGGGATAGGCCGCTCACCTTGATCCGCTACCCCAACGGGGCAGCGGGAGGGCACTTTTTCCAAAAGCACCAGGAGCATCCCCTGCCGGAGTTCGCGGAGACGGTGCGCCTGTTCTCACACCACGCCGAGGGCGACCAGGAGTACATCCTCTGCAACAACCTAGCGACGCTCCTCTGGTTGGGACAGCTTGCCGGACTGGAGCTCCACACCTGGTTCTCGCGGGTCGATCCCCGCCCGGAAGCTATGGACCGTACCACGGAGTTCACCGGCTCCCAAGAGGCGATAGAGCGTTCCATCCTGAATTACCCCGACTTCGTCCTCTTTGACCTCGACCCCTATATTTACTCCGGCAAGGAGCCCAAGGGCGCGGAGCCCGAGCTGAACCGGAAGGGGTTCGCCAAGACCTGCGAGGTCGCCCATCGGCTCCGGGACATTCTGACCGACCTGTCGCTGTCCGCCTTCATCAAGACCTCCGGCCGCACCGGCCTGCACATCTGTGTCCCTCTGCAGCGCAAGCTCGACTTCGACGCGGTGCGCTCGGTAGCCGAGACCGTCTCCCAATTCCTGCTCTCGTCTTGCCCCGCGGATATGACAACGGAGTGGGCGTCGGCCAAGCGCACGGGCAAGGTCTTCCTCGACTTCAACCAGAACACCCGCGGCAAGACCTTTCCCGCGCCCTACTCCTTAAGGGCCACGCCTGACGCCACCGTCTCCACACCCCTCCGCTGGGAGGAGCTGGACAGCATCTACCCGACCGACTTCACGCTGCTCACGGTCACACACCGGGTCGGGGAGGTGGGTGACCCCTGGGAAGGCCTGCTGGCGGCCAAGCACGACCTGGAGACGGTAATCCAGCGCCGCGGGGCGGGCTAGTGTGGCAGCTACGCTACGCTCCGCTCGCCCCTAAGATACCTGCCTTGGTTGAAAGCGCGCCCCGATAGGTTTATAGTCGGCGTGTGTAAGCGGCCTAGTGCGGTTCAAAGCTTGGGCGTCACGCAATAAGAGGAGGTAGCCATGAGGATCGGCATCAGCCTGTTTTGCCAGAACTACCAGGATTGGAACCCCGGCTCGCACCGCGGAGTCATCCTCCCCACCAGTCCGCCCGACTGGCGGGTGTACGACGAGCACCTCCGGCTCGGCGACCTGGCGGACCCCCTGGGCTTCGACGCCATCTGGTCTGTGGAGCACCACTTCACTCCCTATACCATGGTCCCGGATGTCCTCCAGTTCCTCACCTACTTTGCCGCCCGGACCCAGCGGGTGGACCTGGGCACCATGATCATTGTGGTCCCCTGGCACCACAACCCCGTCCGCGTCGCGGAGGAGCTCGCCATGCTGGATATCATGCTCCAGGGGCGGAAGATCTTCCTGGGGTTCGGCCGGGGCATTAGCCACGTGGAGTTCAGCGGCATGGGCATCCCCATGGGTGAATCGCGGGGGCGCCAGCATGAAGGGATAGAGGTGATCCGGCGGGCCCTGACGCAGCGGAGCTTCGCCTATCAGGGGAAGTACTTCCAGATCCCCGAGATGACCATCCGCCCGCAGCCCCGCTCCGCCCCGGAAGACTTGTGGGACCAGGCGTACATGGCCTGGGGCAGTCCCGAGACCCTGCGCTACGCGGCGGAGAACCGCCTGGGCCTCCTTATCACGCAGGGCGCCTTGGAAAGGCAGGAGTCGTACGGCGCGGACCTGGACGGATACAACGCCATCCGTGCCTCCAAGGGATGGGCGCCGAAGTATCCCAAGGTAGTGGTCTGGGTCCTTTGTGGAGAGCGGAAGCAGGCTGTCGAGGAAGAAAGCGCCGTCTACCTGCGCCAGATGGGAGACAGCGTAACGCGGCATTACGAATTCAACAACCCGGACCGGTTCCGTGGCATCCCGGGGTACGAAGGTTATCTCAAGGGCGCGGAGGAGCTGAAGGCGAAGGGCGAGGGCTCCAAGATTAACCTATATGTCGCCGGCCCGCCGGATGATTGCATCGAGCAACTGAAAGCCGTCCAAAAGGACCTGAGGGCGGAGGAGTTCATCATGGTCTTCCAATACGGGGCCATGCCGGTGGAGAAGGCCGAGCGGAGCATGCGGCTCTTTGCCAAGGAGGTCCTGCCAGAGATGCACCGCTACGACGCCTCCGTGCCCGCCGTCGCCGCGCGCGCTCGGTAGCGGGGACCAGTCACGCAGCGCTAAATTCTGTACCTGGACCTCTCCGTCCGGGGGCGGCGTCGCGCAGCAATTCAAATAACCTGAGACCACGACACAAGCGTCGGCGCAAGGTCGAGCAAAGCGAGGTGTGACGTGCCCCCACGGAACCCCAAGGTCTTCCTTGAAGGGCTGGCCTTCGCCGAGGGCCCGCGCTGGCACGACGGCCGCCTCTGGTTCTCCGATATCCACGCCCACGAGGTGGTCGCCGTGGATATGCGGGGGAAACGTGAGACCATCGTGAGCGTTCCCCAGAAGCCGTCAGGCTTGGGGTGGCTGCCGGACGGGCGCTTGCTGGTGGTCTCCATGCTGGACCGGCGGTTGATGCGGCTTGATCCAGGCGGCCTAATCGAGGCAGCAAACCTCAGCGCTTCCACCACCGGGCTCTGCAACGACATGGTCGTGGACGTAAGGGGCCGCGCTTACATCGGCGCCACCGGCTTCGACATGTGGAAAGGCGAGCCGTTCAAGCCAGCGGCCGTGGTGACCGCCACGCAGGACGGGAAGACGCGGATTGTAACCACGGATTTGCACTTCCCCAACGGCATGGCGATTACACCAGATGGCCGAACGTTGATCGTGGCGGAGTCCAGGGGTGGGAGGCTGACGGCTTTCGCGATTGCACCAGACGGCGCTCTCTCAGACCAGCGTGTCTGGGCCCAGCTTGAGGGGGCTCCGGACGGGATCTGCCTGGACTCCGAAGGCTGTGTTTGGGTTGCCCTAGCGCAGCAGCCCGGTGGTGGGTATATACGCGTCGCCAGGGGTGGTGCGGTCAAGGAGCGGATTGACGTTGCTGACCGCCGTGCCATCGCCTGCATGCTGGGAGGTCCACAGCGCAAGACGCTGTTCATGCTCGAGGCCTTTCAGACCACCCCGGATAGCGTGCGCGGAAACAGTCGGATTACTACGGTGGATGTGGATGTCTCAGGGACTGGTCTGCCATGAGGCAAAGGGGCTTGACAGCAAGGGCATGCGCTGACAGAATCGGCCCACCGATAGTTCCCGTGGCCACCGAAACGATCAGTTATTTGTAGCCGCGCGAGGTTGTTGCCATGCCTGACTATGGCCTTATGCCCCACAGACCCCTTACTGAAAAAGACCAGTTCCTGCTCTACGAGAAGGACCCGCCGATCGCGCGGATCATCCTCAACCGTCCGGAGAAGATGAACGCGCTGCGCTACGACCTGCGGCTGGAGATAAAGCGCGCCATGAAGCGGGCCGAGGCCGACGGCGATATCCGCGTCATCATTCTGAAGGGCGCGGGGCGGACCTTCAGCGCCGGCTATGACATGACACCCATGCCTGCCGGAGAGCACTCCATGAACACGCCCCCGGTGTATGTCCACCCGGACCTGGACAACGTCTCTGGCCAGTATGTGCGCGACCTCACCGCCACATATTGGGTGCTCTGGGACCTGCTGAAGCCGGTGATCGCTCAGGTCCACGGCTACTGCCTCGCCGGGGGCACCGAGCTTGCCTCCTTCTGCGATATCCGGGTGGTGGCCGAAAGCGCCCAGATCGGCTACCCAGTCGTCCGCAACGTATCCATAGGCAATGTCCAATGGCAGTCCTGGATCATGGGCCTCACCAAGGCCAAGGAGTTCATGCTCACAGGCGATTCCATGGATGGCAAGGAGGCCTACCGCGTGGGCTGGGCTACGCGCGTCGTGCCGGACGACAAGCTGGAGGCGGAGACGGAGGCCCTGGCCCGGCGCATCGCCATGATCCCCACTGACCTCATCATGATGACCAAGCGCTCCATCAACCGCCAGTTCGAGATCATGGGCCTTAGAGCAGCGCTGGATACGACCTCCGACCTTATCAGCGCCACCCAGTGGTGGGTGCCCAGAGGGGACTTTGGGAAAATTGCGCGCGAAAGGGGCCTCAAGGCGGCGCTCTCAGACCGCGACTCTAAGTTTGGGGACTACCGCACCAACCCCAACCGGCCGGATCCAACGGCCAAGAAATAGACCCTCGTTGAAAGGCGCGGGACTGTGCGCAGCCTCTGGGCGTATGGGCTGGGCTCAAGCGCCGTGGTCGCCACCGTGACACAGGACCCCGCGAGGCGACCCACTGCAACCTTTGGCGCGGCTGCAACCGCTACCATCCCCGCTGGTACCCCTGGAAGAAGCCCCTGTGCCGTGCTGCTGACTGGGTGAACGGAGAGCTCTCAGACAAGGAGCCGCTGATGGATTTCGCTTTCACGCCTGAGCAAGAGGAGTTCGTCCAGGAGGTACGCGCCTTTATCCGGGAGCGCGTCCCCGCGGCGCTGCTAAAACGCCTGCGCGGAGGGCCCGAAGGAGGCGGAGGCGGCGACCACCAGGCGGCAGCGCGGGAATTCAAGCAACTCCTCTACAAGGCCGGCCTGCTGGGCGTCAACTGGCCGCCCGAGTACGGGGGCAGGGGCGCGCCGCACATCTACCAGTACTTCCTCGCCGAAGAGCTGAGCTATAACGACTTGCCCGGCGCCGGGCTCACCCTGACCTCCGTGGCGCCAATGCTCTGGCGCGCCGGCACGGAGGAGCAGAAGAAGCAGTACCTCCGCGGCATCTTCGAGGGGGAGATCGAGTTCGCCATCGGGTACACCGAGCCTAACGCCGGCTCCGACCTCGCCTCCCTCCAGACCCAGGCCATCAAGGACGGCGACGACTACATTATCCGTGGCCAGAAGATGTTCACCTCGGGCGCGCACATGTCCACGCACATCTGGCTAGCGGCTCGCACCGATCCCAACGCACCGAAGCACCGCGGCGTTTCCATGATCATCGTCCCCCTCAACCTGCCGGGAATAACCATAAGGCCCCTGTGGACCATGGGCGACGGCCGCACCAACGAGGTCTTCTTCGATGATGTCCGGGTACCCCGGCGCAACCTGGTAGGCGAGGAGAACCGGGGCTGGTATACCATGTCCGCTGCCCTGGACTTTGAGCGCGCGGCCGTTGCTCCGCTCAGCCCGCTGCGGCGTATTCTCGAGGACTTGGTGAAGTTCTGCAAAGAGACCAAACATAACGGGCTCGCTTTGGCCGAGGACCCCATTATCCGCAACAAGCTCGCCGAGTTAACAGTAGACCTGGGGATTTTGCGGCTGTTCTCCCTGCGGAACGCGTGGATCATCGATAAAGGGGCAGTGCCCAATGTAGAGGGTTCCATGATCAAGGTCTGGAGCTCCGAGCTGCGCGAGCGGCTCTTTGCGACAGGCCTCGAGCTCATGGGGCCGTTTGGGCAACTCCAGCCAGGGTCCAAGTGGGTGCCCATACAGGGGAGCTTCGAAGTGGGGCTGCGCGCCAGTCCGCAATATCGCTTTACGGCGGGCAGCAACGAGATTCAGCGCAATATCATTGCCCAGCGTGGCCTGGGATTGCCGCGCTAGTCGTTCTTCACCCTTAACGACGCCCAGAGGAGATGCTCGTGGACCTTGCTCTGTCGGAGACCCAACAGATGCTCCAGCAGCTCACCCGCGAGCTGCTGGAGAAAGAGTTCCCCTCCACCACTCTGCGGGAAGTGGAGGCCAGCGAGGAAGGGTACTCGCGGGAACTCTGGAAACGGCTGGGAGAGCTGGGCCTCACGAACGTGGCCATCAGCGAGGCCTATGGAGGTGCTGGCGGTAGCCTCTTGGACCTGGGCGTCATCCTGGAGGAGATGGGGCGGGGCGTTTACATCGGGCCTTTCTTCGCTACGGTCGTGTTGGGAGGGCTTACCCTCCTCTACGCCGCCAGCGAAGCTCAGAAGCGTGACCTCCTACCCAAGGTCGGACAGGGCCAGGTGCTCCTTTCGCTGGCCCTCCTGGAGGAGGAGGGCCGCTACGAGCCTGAAGCGATCCACTTGCAGGCCGAGCGCCGCGCTGGCGGATACGTGCTGCAAGGGACCAAGCTCTTCGTGGAGTACGGCCACGTGGCCGACCACCTGGTGGTTGTGGCGCGCACCTCGCCCCCCAGCGCCACCGCCCGGGGAGCGCGGACGATATCTGGTAGCTCGTCGGATGGTATAAGCCTCTTCCTCGTGCCACGGTCCAGTCCGGGCATTACGATCGCGCCCCTCATTACCACGGGCGGCGACAAGCAGGTGGAGGTCCAGTTCCGGGGAGTCCAAGTCCCCGAGAGCAACCTCATCGGCCAGCTCAACCAGGGGTGGCCGGCAATACAGCGCGTGCTGGAGGCGGCGACGGCGCTGCTCTGCATGCAGATGGCGGGCATGGGGGAGAAGGTGCTGGAGATAACCGTGGAGTATGTGAAGCAGCGCGTGCAGTTCGGGCGCCCCGTCGGATCCTTCCAAGCGGTACAGCACCACGCGGCCAACATGGCGATACTTTCCGATGGCGCGAAGCTGGCAGCCCAAGAGGCAGTGAGCCGACTGGCCCAAGGTTTGCCCGCCGCCAAAGAGGTGGCGCTGGCGAAGGCGTTTTGCGGCCGCGCCGGTTTTGAAATCACCTACAACTCCCACGAGCTCAACGCCGGCGTGGGGTTCATGAAGGAGAGCGACCTGCAATTCTACACGCGTCAGATGCATGGCATGAGGCTACGCTTCGGCACCACCATGGACCATCTCAAGGTGGTGGCCCGAGAGAGTGGCTTCTAGACGGGTGACAGTAGAGGAGGGTCTCCGTGGCGGTAGTGAAAGACCAGGTCTGTGGCCGGGAGCTGAATACCGAGGACGTTGACCGCCCCGTTCGCAACGTTCCTGGCGGTGCGCCAGAAGTAGACCCCGCCAAGGGTACTCGCAGCTTCCATGACGGGAAGTGGTACTTCTTCTGCAGCCTGGCGTGCCGCACCAAGTTTTCGTCCAACCCCGCCCAGTACCTCAAGTGACGGCGAGTTGGGATGGACCTACCGCTTGTATGACTGTTTGGTCGCTGGGTGGGCAAGGAGACCTATAAGCCGAGTTCTGTATCCCGAACGCTCGGGACGGTGGCCATCCCTCTGCCCCGGCGTCACCGCCGGGGTCAAGCGGCCAACCCGAGGGCGGGCCGGGCGCCCATACGCCCTCCTATTGGGCCTTGCTC
>SHYM01000028.1 GCA_009692805.1 Dehalococcoidia bacterium
GGTCAGGCAGCAGGCGGAGGACAAGGCCGCGTCCTTCCTCGATAGCTTGAAGTCCCTCAAGCGTCGCCGGGCCGACACCATCATCGCCCTCACCGGCTGCATGGTGGACGCGCGCACCCAGACGCTACAGAGCCGCTTCCCCCACGTGGATCTCTTCCTGGGGCCCCAGCGCTTCGAGCCCTTGCTGGAGCTCGTCCAGGAGCGCGGCTGCGTCGCCGCGCCGCCGCCGGTCCTGGGGATGCGCGCCCTGCCGGCGCACCCAGCGATAAGCGCCTACATACCCATCAACCACGGTTGCGACGAGATGTGCACCTACTGCATCATCCCCTTCCGCCGCGGCCGCGAGGTGAGCCGCCCCCTCGACGAGCTGGTAGGCGAGGCGGCCACCCTGGTGGAGCGGGGCGCGCGGGAGGTGGTGCTGCTGGGGCAGATCGTGGACACCTGGGGCCACGACCTGCCGGGAGCGCCCGACCTGGCCGACCTGCTAGCTGCCCTGGACCCCATTCCAGGCTTGCACCGCATCCGCTTCCTAACCTCCCATCCCCGGCCGATGACCCAGCGCATCATCGAGGCCGTGGGACGGCTCCCCAAGGTCTGCGAGCACATCAACCTGCCGGTGCAGGCGGGCGACGATGAGGTGCTGCGCCGCATGCGCCGCACCTATACCGCCGCTGAGTACACCGACCTCGTGGGGCGCATTCGAGCGGCCATCCCCGGCATCGCCATCAGCACCGACGTCATCGTCGGCTTCTCGGGCGAGGACGAGGCCGCCTTCGAACGCACCCGCCGCCTGCTGGAAAAGGTGCGCTTCGACGTGGTCCATGTGGCCATGTACTCTCCCCGACCGGGCACCTACGCCTGGCGCGATCTGCCGGACGATGTGCCACCCGAGGAGAAGAAGCGCCGCCTCCACGCCGTCGAGCAGCTCCAGGAAAGAGTCTCGACGGAGATCAACCAGCGCCTCTTAGGACAGACGGTGCAAGTGCTGGTGGAGGGCTGCAAGGACGAGAAGTGGTACGGGCGCACCCGCACCGATAAGCTCGTCTTCTTCGCGGATGAGGCCCGCCGCCTGGGGCAACCGGTGGAGATCATCGTCGAAGGAGCCGGCCCCTGGAGCCTGCGCGGCACGCCCGCCCCCGTGGTCGCCGCAGGCAGGGAAGCGGGAGCGCGGCAGATCAACGGCCCGCTCTTTAAGGGCCACGCGCCCTCAACCTCATTTTTCTAGGCACTCTTACGCAAGTCCCAAGAACACAGTCGTATCCACACCCTACAAGGGCTGGGACTATTCCAGCGTACACCAGCACCAGCAGTGATCGCGGAGGTAAAGGAGCGGTTGGCATGTACTTCCATGATCCCGCAACGCGCCCACACAAGGAGCTTCTCCCCGGGGTGCGAATCCGTACGTTCTGGGGCGACAAAGTCCTGTTGTCCCTGGTGGACCTGGCGCCTCACGCCGAGGTGCCAACCCACACCCATCCCCACGAACAGGCGGGCACGGTGCTGGAGGGCGAGGCCGAGATGACGGTGGGCGGCGAGACGAGGCACCTGCGGCCGGGTGACATCTACATCGTGCCCGGCAACGTGGTCCATGCCGTCAAGAACGGGGCCAGGGAGGCCCGGTTTCTGGACGTCTTCAGCCCCGTGCGTGAGGAATACAAATACTGACCGGCTTGGGGTCAGGGATGTGCGGGCCGAGACCGCGCCAGGCAAAATAGAGGGGCCCAAGCTAACGCCTGGGCCCCTCCGCTCCCTCGCTCGCCCTATCCGCAGGACTTCCACGGGGCCTGATTCAGGGCCTTCACGGCCTCCCGAGCGCCCAAGGACTGGCGCTCGAAGGCGTAGGGGTGAAAGGCGCCATCAGTGCCGGCGTAAGCCTGGACCTCTACCAGTTGTGGCCGCCCGTCGGTCCCGGCCCTCATGGTCTTGACGACCAAGTCGGGGCCCCGGAATGCCACTTCAAACTGCACCCCCTGGTAAGGATACGAGGTGGTGACCGCTACTCGTTGCTCCATGTGCACCTCCTGGCCGTCCCCGGCTTCCCGGCGAGGGGCGGCGCCGGCCTCAAGGAGTCAAACGAGCGAGGGGTTAATAAGATAGCACGTTCTGTCAAGCGCCGCCACCGCGCAGGGCGCGCAACAGAGATGAGGACACTTCCCGGCGTTCGGAGGGCGAGGTTAGAGGGCGTGGAGCTTGGCCGGTAGCCAGGAGCGCAGCAGGTCGTGGAGCTGGGCGTCGCACTCCCGCAAGCCGTGCTCGGCGCCGTCGTAGAGCACCAGCTCCTTGGGCTCCTTCGCCCAAGCGTAAATCTGCTCGGCGTTGCGGTAGTGGAGGCGGGTATCGCCCTTGCCATGGACCACCAGCAGCGGCCTGGGCGCCACCTCGGCCACGCGCGTAGCCCCGTAGGTCTGGCTGGCGAGGGCTACGACGGCGACCACGGCCGGGCTCAGCACCCCCGCCATGATAGAGATGGCGCCGCCGAAGGAGTGGCCCACCGTGGCCATCCGCTCGACCCCCATGCCTTTCAAGAAGGCAACGCCACCCAGGACATCGAGGACACATTCCTCGAAGAAGTTAGGCTTGCGGTAGTGGAGCTGCAGGCAGGCAATGCCCAGGGCGGGCAGCTCGTCGCTTAAGCGGGCGTAGACCCTATCGCCGGGGCCGGCGAAGCCGCCGATGGCGCCGCCGATGAGGATCACGCCGAGGCGGGCGGAGTCGCTTTTGGGCGCAGCGCCCACCTGGGGCACCGCTCCAGGCGGAGCGGGGTGCAAGATGCAGTGCAGCAGGCCCCGCGAAGTATGCAGCACCGCCCGATAGCTGTTGGAGGAGCGCTCCGCCAGGGCCACCTGCTGAATCTGAAGGGTGTAGTCGTCGCTAGCGGGAGGATTCATCGCTCCTCATGGCAGTCTGGAGCATATTCATGGCTCAGTCTCGGAACCTAGCTGCGGGCCAGGCCCTGGGCGAATTGGTAGAGCTTGCCTTCCGTCTTGATGGACGGGGCGACGATGAGCTCGGCGCTGTGCATCTCACGGATGGTGCGGGCCCCGACCATCCCCATGCAGGTGCGCAGGGCGTTCACCAGGTTCTCCGTGCCGTCGGTGACAGAGGTGGGGCCGAGGAGGATGCGCTCCAGGGGGCCCCGCGTTCCCACCGCCAGGCGGGTGCCGCGCGGCAGGCTGACATGGGGCGTGGCCATGCCCCAGCTCAAGCCGCGACCGGGGGCCTCTGCCGCTTGGGCAAAGGTGGTGCCCAGCATCACGCCGTCGGCCCCGGAGGCGAAGGCCTTGCAGATGTCGCCCCCGGTGCGCATCCCGCCGTCGGTGATGATGGGCACATAGCGGCCAGTAGCCCGGTAGTAATCGTCCCGGGCGGCCGCACAGTCCATGGTCGCCGTCACCTGGGGTACGCCGATGCCCAGCACCTCCCTGGAAGTGCAGATAGCGCCCGGCCCTACTCCCACCAGCAGCCCCGCGATCCCCTCCTCCATCAGCTCCAGGGCCACCTTGTACCCGACGCAGTTGCCCACCACCACCGGCACCCGCATCTGCTGGCAGAGTTCGTGGAGGATCAGCCCCCGCTGGCTCTTGGAGGTGTGGCGCGCCGTCGTCACCGTAGACTGCACGAACAGCAGGTCGGCGCCGGCCTCCTGGGCTACCAGCGCCAGCCGTTTGGTGTTGGCAGGGGTGACCGAGACGGCGCAAACAGCCTTTTGGGCCTTGATCTCCGCCACCCGCCGGGCCACCAGTTCATCGCGGATGGGCGGGGCGTAGGCCTTTTGGAGCACCGCGGTGGCATCCTCCTTGGACGCCCGGGCGATCATCTCGAAGGCCTCCTGGGGATGGTCGTAGCGGGTCTGGAGCCCCTCCAGGTTCATCACCGCCAGCCCGCCCTGCCGGTGAAAGGCCACGGCGAAGGCGGGGTCAACCACGGCGTCCAAGGCCGCCGCCACCAAGGGGATGGCAAAGGTCTGCTTGCCCAAGGTAAGGTCGATCTCAGTCTGGTCGGGGTTAATGGTGATCTGGCCCGGAGCGATGGCCACGTCGTCGAAGCCGTAGGCGGGGCGCATCTCCTTGTAGCGGGCGGTGTACATGCCAACTCCTCTCAACGGGGCTGCTCTTCTCAAACGGGCGCGGCGGAATGGTTGCGCCATTCTACGCCGCTGGGCGGTAAGGGGTCAACGCGAAGGAGCGGCCCCCCCCCCGGTAGGGCAGCGGTCTGCCCTAGGCCGGCCGCACCGCTAAGAACACCTCCCGGCCCCAGGGGTCCACCAGGGCCCGGGGTTGGAAGCCAGCGTCTCGAAGCAGGCCCAGCCACTCGTCGCGGGCGAACAAGCCCACGAAATGGCGTTCGTGCTCCACCCGCACTGTACCGTCCGCCTCCCGCAGTAGGTAGGCGTACTCTACGGTGTAGACGTTATCGGCCGGATCGGGATCGTAGCTCCACTCCAGGTACCGCACGGCCTTCCCTGCCCCGTCGTGCCCGCCGTGCTCGGTCTTGGGCGCAAAGGTTTCGCGCACGTCGTCGGGGGCGAACACAGCGGCGCCGCCCGGCCGGCAGTGAGCAAAGGAGGTCTCCAGCCCCGCCCGCAGGTCGGCCGGCGTGGTCAGGTAGTCCACCGCATCGTGGATGAAAACCACATCGAAGAGGCGGCCTAGCCGGACTGACCGCATGTCACCTTCCAGATGTTCACATTCAGGGTTAATGGCGCGGCTCACGGCCAGCATGGCCGGCGAAAGGTCAACCAGGGTCAAATCGAAGTGGGCCTTAAGGTGGAAGGCGTTGTTGCCGCCGCCCGACCCCAGCTCCAGGACGGTACGCGGCGGTTTCGCGCAGGATTCCCTGAACAACAGCCCGAAGAACTCTGCCTCGTCGGCGTACTCCTCCGGGGCGGTTAGCAGGTGGAACCAGGAGGCGAGCTCCGTATACAGTTTCGGCAGCCGCTCCGCCTTAGGGCCGGGACGGTCTATCATGCGGGGCCTCCGTAGGCGCGCCCATGGCGCCGACGGGATTGTAGCACCCGGACGCCTGATGGCCATGCGCGGCCTTGACAGTAGCGAACAGGCGTTCTATGCTAAGGCTGGCCCTCAGGGAACTCCTCTTGCCGTCTCCTCGAATGCCTGGGAGCAAGGAGCGCGCCGTGCCTCGGGTCATCTTTCACGCCGACCTGGACGCCTTCTTCGTAGCCGTGGAGCAGGCCCTGGACCCAGCCTTGCGGGGCCTGCCGGTAATCGTGGGGGGCGAGCCCGGAGGCCGGGGGGTCGTGGCCTCGGCGTCCTACGAGGCCCGCGCCCACGGCATCCACTCGGCCATGCCCCTGGCGGAGGCGCGGCGCCGCTGTCCCCGCGCCATCTTTCTGCCCGGCCGCTACGAGCGCTATGCCGCGTACTCCGAGCGCTTCCTCGACATCCTGGCCGAGCTCACCCCCGACAGGGAGCCCCGGGGCCTCGAGGAGGCGTACCTGGACATGACGGGTTTCGAGCACCTCTACGGCCAGCCGCGGCAGACGGCCCGCCGCCTGAAGGAGCGGGTGCGGAGGGAGCTGGGCCTGGTGGTGTCGGTGGGCATCGCCAGCAATAAGATGGTAGCCAAGGTGGCCTCCAGCATCTCCAAACCCGACGGGCTCCTGGAGGTCCCTCCAGGCGGGGAGGCGGCGTTCCTGGCGCCCCTGCCGGTGGGCGAACTGCCGACCGTGGGCGTGGAGGCGGAGCGCAGCCTGAGGGCGCTGGGCATCCGCACCGTCGGCCAACTGGCGGCGCTCCCGCCGGAGAAGCTACATTACCACTTCGGCGCGCTGGGCCGGACGATGGCCCAGTACGCCCGAGGCCTAGACTCAGCGCCGGTGGTGGGGCCCGCGCCTCCCAAGTCTATCAGCCGCTCCACGACCCTGGCCCAGGACTCCCTGGATATGGACTTCCTCCAGGCGCTGCTACGCTATCTGGGTGAGCGGGTGGGCGTGGCGCTGCGTCGCGAGGGCAAGTGGGCCCGCCGCATCACCACCACCGTGCGCTATGCCGACTTCCGCACCGTTTCCCGCAGCCGCACGCTCAAGGAGGCGGCGAACACCGACGACGGGATCCTGGAGACCGCGCTGGAGCTGCTGCGGCAGGCGTTGCGGGAGCGCTGGGACCGGGTGCGGCTGGTGGGGGTGGGGGTCTCGGAGCTGACCGACGGGGGCTTTCAGCTGGCGCTGCTGGGGTGCGGACGGGAGCGTCAAGGGCAGCTGACCCCCGCCCTGGACCGACTGCGGGCCAAATACGGCTTCACCAGCATCCAGACCGGCCGCACCTTCGCACTGCGCCAGGCGCTACCCACGGAACGCGGCGCCTACGTGCTGAAGACGCCCTCGCTGTCCCGCTGACCAGGCCAAGGGCGCAGGGGTCAGTCCCAGTGCTTGCCCTCCTCGTCCTCGGGCTCCGCCTCGGCGGCGGTGGCCCGGCGGCGGTGTTTGATGGTCACATGCAGGTCGTGGTCCCGCCAGAGCTTATCGACGCGGGCGCGGGCGAAGTTGAAGGCGTCCTGAAAGTCATCCTCGTCGGTGCCCTCGAAGTCCAACCAGAGGTAGGCGTCCTCGAACTCCTGGGCGGGATGCAAGTCGGCGCGGGCACGGACGCCCCGGAACTCCCGCATCAACTCCTGGGCCAGGGACTCGACGGCTGCGGCGGCGTTTGTCTCCACCCCACGGGCTCCCTTGCGCTACCCTCAGGGATATCGGGCCAGGACTGCGGGCAGCCTGCCCCAGGTCGCCCCTGCCCGACCTGGCGCCTGCCATTTACCCATCCGCTATAATCCTAACAGACTAGAAACGACGGGGCAGAATACAAGCGACGGGAGTGGCGCAATGAACGCAAGCGACTTCGGCGCGAAGATGCAAGGGCTCAACAACAGGCTGGACGCCGCCTACAAGCGCCTGGCGGCGGCCCTGGATAGCCTACCGGCGGAGCAGGCGTTCAAGGGCTCCGAGTGGTCTGTGGTGGACTGTCTAAACCACCTATCGCCACGGGAGGGGGGCTACAGCCGCTACATGGAGTCGCTCCTGGACCAGGAGCACCCGGCGGCCCGGGCCTTCTCGCCTCCCGAGCGGCGCTGGGCCAACATGAAAACCGGACTGGCGGCGGAACACCAGCGCTGCCGCGCGGCCCTCGCCCGCGTCACCCCTAAGCACTTTACCACTCAGGTGGACCAGCCCGATGGGAGCAAGAGACCCCTCTCCACCTATATCGAGACGATGGTGAACCACTTCGAGGAGCACGGTGGCCAGATCATGGACCAGATCATCCCGCGGGTGCGGGCCTGACCCTCACCAGCCTTGCACCAAAAGTCCCGTTTTCTTCGGTCTGGCTCTCCCCTGAGGATGCCCTCGACCATCCCCCTGGCCCCCTTCCTGGCCAGGAAGGGGGTAGCATAAAAGGGAGTGAAAGGGGGACACCCCCTTTGGCCCCCGGCAGAGGGAGGACCCTCTGCACTCCCTCAACTCCGACAGGAGGTACCACTTCGAGGCGACGCCGGTCTAGCGACGCCTGAGCCGCCAATCCCTACTCGACCCTTTCCAGCTTGGCCAAGCTGAGCAGCAGCTTCTTGGTGGAGGCCTGCCCCTTGAAGGCCACCGTGACCAGCTGGTCCCCGGCTGCCGGCTCGCACTTCACCACCACGCCCTCGCCGAAGGTCGGGTGACGCACCCGGGCCCCGACCGCGAAAGCCGGGGCTACCTGGCTCGGCGCACCCTGGCTCGGGGCGCCCGGCCCGGCCCGCGCCGCACCCCAGGTCCAGGGCCGGCCCGGGTGCGAGGCGACGGGCTGGCGGGCGCCCGCCAGCAGCCGCTCTGGGATATCGGCCAGGAAACGCGAGGGCGGGTTGGGCCCGCTGGGGCCGCCGCTGGCGCGGTGGCGCGCCCGCAGCAGGTACAGCCGCTCCTTGGCGCGGGTGATGCCCACATAGCAGAGCCGCCGCTCCTCCTCCATCTGCGCCGGGTCGTCGAAGGAGCGCCGGTGGGGCAGCAC
Organism: Dehalococcoidia bacterium; assembly: GCA_009692805.1. Taxonomy (GTDB): domain Bacteria; phylum Chloroflexota; class Dehalococcoidia; order SHYM01; family SHYM01; genus SHYM01. Next base: position 7,995 of record SHYM01000028.1, read on the forward strand.
CCCTTCCTCCAGGCCGGTGATGAAGACGACGGGGAACTCCAGCCCCTTAGCCTGGTGCAGGGTGATTAGGGTGAGGGCGTCGCGGTCGGGCTCGGTATCGTCGGCGTCGGAGACCAGCGCGACCTGCTCCAGGAACGATACCAGCGCTTCGGCGGGGTCCCCGGCCGTGAACTCGCTGGCGACGGTACGCAGCTCCTGGATGTTCTCCAGCCGCTCTTCGCCATCGGGTTGTTCCAGGGTGTAGTCCCGGTACCCGGTGCGCTCGATAACCCTTTCCAGCAGGGCGGGCGGGTCCAGGGCCTGCGCCTCCTCCATAAGGGAGTGCAGCAGGGAGAGGAATCCGCTCAGCAGCTGGAGGGAGCGACGCGACGGCGTCCCCGCGGGCGGCCCCGCGGCCACGTCCGGAGGGGCGCTGTCATCCTCACCGCCAGCGAGCAACTGGAGCGCCGTGTACAGGGGAACTCCGCGCCGCTGGGCGAAGCCCTCCAGCTCATCGGCGGTGCGCTGGCCGATGCCCCGGGAGGGCACGTTCAGCACCCGCGCCAGGCTCACGTCGTCGTAGGGATTGTGGATGAGCCGCAGGTAGCAAAGGATGTCCTTTATCTCCCTGCGCTCGTAGAAGCGGGTGGCGCCCACCAGATGGTAGGGGACGCCATAGCGGACACAGGCCTCCTCCAGCGCCCGCGACTGAGCGTTGGTGCGGTACATGAAGGCGATCTCGCGGCGCGGGCGGCCCGCTTGTACCAGCCTCTCCGCCTCCTCCAGCGCCAGGCGCGCCTCCTCCCGCTCATCCGCGGCCTCCACGATCTTGATGGCGAGGCCGCGGGAGTTCTCCGTCCAGAGGCGCACCTCTTTACGCTGGGTGTTGGGTGCGATGACGGCGGAGGCCGCCTCCAGTATGGTCTGGGTGGAGCGGTAGTTCTGCTCCAGGGCGATCACCGTCGCGTCGGGGTAGTCCCGCTCGAAGTTGAGGATGTTGCGGATGTCAGCGGAGCGCCAGGAGTAGATGGACTGGTCCGGGTCGCCCACCACGCAGATGTTGCGGCTCAGGGAGGCCAGGGTGCGGGCGAACACGTACTGGGCGACGTTAGTATCCTGGAACTCGTCGACAAGGAGATGGTTGTAGCGGTCCTGATACTTTTTGAGCACCTCCGGCTGGCCGCGCCAGAGCTCCACGGCCTTCAGCAGAAGGTCGTCGAAGTCCAACGCCCGCGCCTGGTCCAGCAGCTCCTGGTAGCGGGCGTAGCAGCGGGCCACGATCTCCTCGTAGTAGCTGCCGGCCTGCTGGGCGAAGGCCTCGGGCCCTAGCAGCTCGCTCTTGGCGTGGGAGAGAGTGCTCAGGATGTTACGCGGGGCGTAGCGCTTGGAGTCCAGGTCCAGGTCGCCCAGCGCCCGCTTCATCACCTGCATCTGGTCGCCGTCGTCATAGATCGCGAAGTCGCGAGGGATGCCCGCTGCCTGGCCATCGCGGCGCAGGACCTGGGCGCAGGTGGCGTGGAAAGTGCCCACGGTCAGGCCCTGGTTAGCGCCGGGCAGGAGCCGCTCCAGCCGCGCCTTCATCTCCCGCGCCGCCTTGTTGGTGAAGGTGAGCGCCATGATGCGCGAGGGCCACACCCCACAGACCTTGACCAGGTAGGCGATACGGTAGGTGATGACGCGGGTCTTGCCGGAGCCGGGGCCCGCCAGAATCAGCAGGGGACCCTGGGTCACCTGCACGGCCCGGGCCTGGGCCTCGTTCAGCCCCTGGAGAACGGTCTCAGCGGCGGGGATCGCCATGGCGACGCTATTCTAGCATCGGGAGAACGGGTGTGCGAACCGTCGGGGCGGGTTTGGCGTTCTAAGCCTAGCAGTCGCGGCCAAGCGCCTAGTTCGAGGAGAATCCGCGAAAAGGCGTCTTCTCTTGCAGGAGGCGCTGCACCCGGACCTGCTCGGCCTGGAGCAGGGCCCGCTCGGCCAGCAGCCGCTCCAGGGTGGAGGTGATGGCCAGCAGCCGCTGCTTCTCCAAAGGCGGCACGTCGAGGCGCGCGCCTACCAGGTAGGAAAGCTCCTCCGGCCCCGCGGGCAGATCCAGGGTGCGGACCCACTGGTTGGAGAGCTGGAGCAACACCGTGAAGTAAGCGCGGAAGGCCAGCCCCACCTCCGCGCCCTCAGCCAGGGACTCGGACGCAGCGGCATCGGAGTCGTCTATCCACTGCACGCGGCCCACCAGGTAGGGCTTTTTCTGCACCACCTCCAGCACCTGGAAGCGTCGCATTCCGAAGGTGTGCAGGTCCAGCTGGCCATCGTCGTACTTCACCACATCGGTAATGAGGGCCGTGGTGCCCACGTCATGGGGCTCGGCGGGCTCGCCCACCTCGTCGCCGGACCTGATGAGCACTACACCGAAGGCGCCATCGCCCGCCAGACACGTGCCGATAAGCTGCTTGTAGCGCTCCTCGAAGATATGGAGGGGCAGCGCTTGGTTGGGGAAGAGGACCACCTTCAGGGGAAAGAGCGGAAGCCTGGCCTGGTTGGACATGGCACCTCCGGGCGTCATGGCGCATTTTACCAGAGGCGCGCGGGGGCAGCGGGGTGGCGAGGCATACTATCAGGGACCTCGGTGGTCTGTTACAATTTCCTGCAATCCTTAATCCACCCCTCATGACGCTACCCTGGAGGAAATTCGAACCGTAGAGGAGGAGTGCCGTGTCAATCGACCCCGGGTTCCAGTTGGGCGCGAAGGGGAATCTTTCGAAAACCATCACCGAGGCGGACGTCGCCCAATTCGCGAGAATCAGCGGGGATACGCAACCGTTACATTTGGACGAGTCCTATGCCTCCAAGACACGGTTTAAGACCCGCGTCGCCCACGGGACCATTTCGATCGGACTGGTCTCGGGCGTCCTGGGAACCAAGATGGCCGGGCCCGCTACTTCCGTGATCTTCCTAGGCATGAACTGCCGGTTCGTTGCTCCGGTCTATCTTGGCGATACCGTGAGCGCCGAGTGCGTGGTAACGAAGGTGCGGCCCGACAAGCCCATCATCACCCTGGACTGCAAGGTCAAAAACCAGCATGGCCAGGAGGTGCTGACGGGCGAAGCAACCGTCTTGCTGGACTCCTACCCGACGCCTTCAGCGTGAGCCCAGCTTACCGAGGCTCGGCCCGACATTATCGACCCTAGGCGGCCCAAGCTGCCGCTCTCTCCATGAGGACGCGCGCGACCATCCCCCTGGCCCCCTTCCTGGCCAGGAAGGGGGTAGTATAAAAGGGAGGGAAATCCCGAGGGGTCGGGACTTTTGGCCCCCGGCAGAGTCCCGACACGTCGGGATCTCCACTCCAGCTGTTCCGGCAGCACGCGATTGTTATGTAAGGCTGGGTAGGGCCATACACCGTTTGTGGGTGGGCCAGTGCCCGGCGCTGGGACGAGAGGGATGATCGATGCAGCCCCCCAGCTCTCCCTTCGCGCAAGGGTACTTCGGACGGGTGGCCGCAGTCGGGCTAACCCTTGAGGGCCGGCCCGCAATCTGGTACGTGCTGACAGGCCGGGGGAGGGCCAGCCGCCAGCGCCGGGCCACGGTCCAGCGGCCGGCGGGCGGGGCCATTACGGTGGAGATCGGCCCTCTGGCCGCGGCCGGCAGGGGCGCGCCCTCCCCGACCGCCGTCATGCACCTACAGCGCGAGCCGACGCTGGCCCTGGCGGGCAACGGCCCCTACATGGACGAGGCCTGGGCGGCCCTGGGCAGCGGCGCGACGCCGCCGGCGGTGCTGGGGTCTGTTTTGGCCCGCTGGGGGCCCGAGCCTCCTCCTTACCGGACGCCCCGCAGCGCCGCCGTCCTACCAGCCGCTGGCCCCTTCGCCTGGGTGGGCGCCACCGTGGAACCCGAGCAAGCCTCGGTAGCTGCCGTCCGCCTAACGGCGGGCCGCTTTCAGTGCCTGCCCACCGCCTCCGGCGCTGCCGGCTCCACAGCGCCCATCGGCCCCATGGTGGAGACAGAGCTGGTGGAGATGCCCCTAGAGGCGCAGACGGCGGAGGAGCTCGCTGAGGCGGCCTATCAACTGTTCGACCCGGGCCTCATCGTCTGCGCCATCGCGGCGGCCTGGGACCAAGCCGCGGCGCTCTGGGAGGTAGCCGTCAAGAACCTGCGGCAGGGCTAGCAGGCCCGTCCGCGCCCGCGGATGAGGCGGGAGCCGGGCGGCGCCACTGGACCAGCAAGCCCCGGCCGGGGGGCGAAGAGAAAGTCCAGCCCTCGCACGTGAGCCAGCACCGTGAAGACAACCGTCCTATCATCGGCATCTGAAACCATGGGAACAAGGGGGCTGACGTCGTTCCCAGTAGTCAATGCCAGTGCAGGTCTGCCCTGCAAATGTCCTATCGTGAGTAAAGGCACTACTCCACTAAGAGGATCAAGTACATGAAGCCGATGCCAATCAGGATAAAGGCGAGCTGCGGAACGGAATCAGGGAGTTTGTGTTCATGGTGTAGCTCTGGGATCAGGTCAGAACCAGCGATGTAGATGAAGCCGCCAGCAGTCAAAGGCATGATGATCTTCTCATAGCCGCCGACGGCGGGCCCGATAAGCAGAGAGGCGACAACACCCGCGAGCGCCAGGAGCGCGGATAGGAAGTTCAAGAACAAGGCCCTCCGACGGCTGTACCCCGCATGAACCAGAATGCCGAAGTCGCCCAGTTCCTGAGGTATCTCGTGCAGCATGATGGCGAGAGTCGTCGCCAGGCCAACAGGCGCACTCACCAGATAGCTCGCTCCGATGGCAAGGCCATCAACTAGATTGTGGGCCCCATCGGCCACCAGATTTATGTACCCCACTGGACGGACTGGGTTGAGGGCCTGCGCATGATGTTCGTGGTGCCAATGGAGGAAGCGCTCTAACACGAAGAAGATAAGGATCCCCAGGAGGACGTACAGGGATGTGAGTGCCGTTGAGGTGGAGTCCTCATAGGCCCCTGGCAGTAAATGTACAAGAGCATCCCCGAAGAGGCCGCCCACAGCCAGGCTGATCAGAAGCGGGATGACCCTATCCAAGCGACGAGTGCCCAGCGCGATGGTCAACACTCCCACCAATGAGATGAGACTGACTACAGCGACGCTAGACAGGGAATAGAGCCATATGTTCATCAGTCTCTCCTTGGTGGGAGCCGAGACTGGGATGCCGCGTGAGCAGAACAAGCGCTAAAGCCCAGAACCGCCGCGGCTAGGCCGAAGAGGCCGGTGAGCAGGGGCCCGCTCACGAGGCGCCCCCGCCGCAGCCGCCACAGCGGCCGTAGACCTCCAGCCAGTGGCCCTCCACGGTGAAGGCCTTGCCCTTCGCCAACTGGGCTACCATGCCGTTCACATCGCAGCCCGAGAAGTCTTGAATAGTCCCGCACGCGACGCAGACCAGATGGTGATGGTGCCCCGGACCGCTGAGCCGGTAGTGCAGGCTGCCATCCTCCATGAGGACGCGGCAGAGCACCCCCGCTTCCGTCAGGAGCTTCAAGGTCCGGTAGACCGTCGCCCGCCCCACGATAGGGAGGCCAGCGGCCAGCGCCTCGGCGGTGAAATGGCCCCTCTGGCGGGCCACGGCCGCGACCACCACCCTGCGGGAGGCGGTCAGCCGCCCCAAGCGGGCGGCCAGGCGCGCTGCGATCAAGCTGGGCATGGCACTCCTTCCCGCGAGACTATATCTCAATTGATACTTTGTGTCAAGACGGTCCGCCTTCCGACTTGCCGGCGCCACTGGTCCGCGGCCGCATCGGCGCGGGCAATCACACTCGTCCCACCTGTGGTACAATCCCGCCATACAGAGAGGATGTGAGCCATGGCGAAGACCGCCGCGGGCCGCAAGCCCCATAAGTTTCCACCCGAAAACAAGGACCATCTTCTGAGCCCCGAAAGGGGCCAGCGCCTCGATCTCAACATGCTCTTTGAACTGCTGCCGCTGGAGCCCCACCACACCGTCGCGGACATCGGCTGCGGGCCCGGCTTCTTCACGGTGCCCCTGGCCATGTCTTTGACCCAAGGCCGGCTCTTCGCCCTGGATGTGCAGGCGGAGATGGTGAAGGCCTGCCGCCAGCAGGTGCGCCGCGCCAAGCTGCCCAACGTCGAGGTGCTGCTTTCCCAGGAGAGCACCCTACCCCTACCCGACGCCTCCCTAGACGGGGCTTTTGTGGCCTTCTCCTTCCACGAGGCCTGGGACCGCCCGGCGTTCTTGCGCGAGGTGACCCGCGTCCTCAAGCAGGGCGGGTGGATCACCTTCCTCGAGTGGGCCAAGGATCCTATGGACGAGGGGCCGCCCCTGGAGGACCGCCTCTCCGCCCTGGAGTTCCTGGACATGACGGAACCCCTGGGTTTCCGCCTGGTCGATCATGCCCTGTTGAACGACCAGCACTATCTGATGAGCTTCCGGCTCACCGACCCACCCCGCAAGCCGGCCAAGAAACCGCCCGCGGCGCGAGTAGCCCGCACCCGACCAGCGGACAAGCCCACGGAGGCCCTGGACATGGAGGAGATCCAGGCCCTCCGCCGCCGCCTGGACGAGCTGCTTGCTCGCGCAACGGGGAGTGGGCCTAAGCGCGCGGCCAAGTCCATAGGCCGGAAGTCGCCAGGGGCCGCCAAAGAGAAGGCGCCGCGGCGCCCGGCCCTCGCCCGCTCCACCAGGCGTTAGCCAGAGGCAGCGAAGAGGGGGACGGCGCTCCCAGGCACTCCGACGCGGGTGGGGACGGCGGAGCCTGGCCTTATGCTGCAAACGTCGCAGTGTTCTGGGTATTCTGCAGAACTGCGTGATATGAGTTAGGCATCGCCTGAGGACTCATGGCCATATCGGGCCCAATTGGAAAGATTGCTCGAGTACCTCTTCGGGAGGTCTGGAAGCACGAGGCCTACGACCTAACGCGCTGGCTTCAGCAGAACCTGGACGTCTTGAGCGAGGTGATTGGGCTTCAACTCATAGGCGCTGAACGCGAGCAAGCGGCTGGAGATTTCAGCGTCGACTTGGTGGCGGAGGACGCTACCGGCAGCGCCGTCGTCATCGAGAACCAGCTCGGCAAGAGCGACCATGACCACCTTGGCAAGCTGCTAACGTACTTGGTCGGCGTAGAAGCCAAGACGGCGATCTAGGTGGTTGCCGAGCCGCGCCCCGAGCACATCAGCACGATTGCGTGGCTCAACGAGTCTTCATCTGCCAGTTTCTATCTTCTGAAGATCGAGGCAGTTCGAATAGGTGAATCGCCGCCAGCCCCGCTGCTCACGCTGGTAGTCGGCCCCAGCGAAGAAGCTCGCGCGGTCGGTAAGACCAGGAAGGAGCTCGCGGAGCGGCACGTTTTGAGACAGCATTTCTGGAGCGCTCTTCTCGATATGGCTCGGAAGCGAACGGCGCTTCACGGTGCGGTCAGCCCGGGCCGGTCGAACTGGATTGGAACTGGAGCCGGAAAGAGGGGCCTATCCTACGCCTATCTCGTGCGACAGCACGAGAGCGCCGTCGAGCTTTATATAGACCGTGGGGGTGAGAGCGACAACGAGAACGCGAAGATCTTTGACGAACTCAAGGCTCATCAGCAGCAAATCGAGGCCGTGTTCGGAGGATCTCTAGAGTGGGATCATGTGGAGGGTCGACGTGGGTGCCGCGTGCGATACACCATCAAGGGAAGCGGCTACCGCGACGGTGAGTCGTCGGCGGCCACGCAGGAGCAGCTGATCGACGCCATGATCAGGCTTGAGCAGGCACTCTCGCCATGGGTTTCGGCGCTCAAGCTGTAGAGGGCGAGGACTAACCGGCGCATGCGGGGGACAGGATGAGAGTTGGTCCCAACAAGCAGAGTCGACTTGCCGGTCAGCTAGGCCGCTAACGGTACGTCTGCGCCGTGTTCCTGGCTAAAGAAGCTAGTAGCTGACGACCCGGAACAGCGTACGCTAGCGCCCTAGCGCCCCGAGTGGCGAGCCAGGAAGCGGGCGATGCGCTCCAGCGCCTCTTCGATCTTCGGGAGCTCCGTGGCGTAGCAGCAGCGGACGTGGCCCCGTCCGCTCTCCCCAAAGGCCGCGCCGGGGACCACGGCCACCCGCTCCTCCTTCAACAGCGCCTCCGCGAAGGCCTCGTCGTCCATCCCGCTAATCTTGACGGAGGGGAAGGCGTAGAAGGCGCCCTGGGGCTCGAAGCAGTCCAGCCCCAGCTCGTTGAGGCCGGCGACGATGGTGCGGCGCCGGTGGTCGTACTCCCGCAGCATCTCCTGGACGAAGGGCTCGCCCACGCGCAGCGCCTCCAGGGCCGCCACCTGGGCCGTGGTGGGCGCGCACATCATGGTGTACTGGTGCACCTTCATCATCGCCTCGGCGAGGGGCGCGGGGGCGCAGGCGTAGCCCACCCGCCAGCCGGTCATGGCGAAGGCCTTCGAGAACCCACCCAGCAGCACCGTGCGCTCGCGCATGCCTGGAAGCGCCGCCGCGCAGGTGTGGTCGCCCTGGTAGGTGAGGCGGGCGTAGATCTCGTCCGAGATCACCAGCAGGTCGTGGCGGCGCGCGATGGC
>SHYM01000029.1 GCA_009692805.1 Dehalococcoidia bacterium
CGTGGCGCAGCTCCTCCTGCCCCATGCCATAGAGGAAGTAGCTCTGGTCCTTGTTGTGGTCGCGGCCCTTTAGCAGGGCGTAGGAGCTGTCCGGTTGGGGGCGCACGCGGGCGTAGTGGCCCGTGGCGACGAAGGTGGCGTCCAAGGCCAGGGCGCGCCTGAGGAGGGCGTCGAACTTGAGGTGCTGGTTGCAGGCGATGCAGGGTATGGGCGTGCGGCCGCGCCGGTACTCCTCCACGAAGGGCTGCACTACCTGGGCCTGGAACTGGCGCTCGTAGTTGATGACGTAGTGGGGCACCTGCAAGACCTGGCAGACGCGCCGGGCGGAGTCCAGATCCTCCACCCCGCAGCAGCGGCGGGCGTGGGTCGGCGCCTCGGAGTCGTCCTCGGTCCACAGGCGCATGGTGATGCCGACGACCTCATAGCCCTCCCGCTGGAGGAGGGCAGCGGCGACGGAGGAGTCCACCCCGCCGCTCATGGCGACGACAACGCGGCTCTTAGACATGAGCACCTTTCGACTGATCAGGACAGGCTCCGCGAAGGGTCTGGCTTACGCTCAGAAAGACATTTCGTACAATGCCACCTGGCGGCAGGATAGCACGGGGGTGGCCGAGCTTCAATCTACCGTGCTTTGCGAAAGAACGCATCCTGCCGGCAATGGAGGGAGTGCAGAGGGATTCTCCCTCTGCCGGGGGTCGAAGGGGGTGTCCCCATTCTCTCCCTTTCATACTCCGCCCTTCTTGGCAGGAAGGGGCCAGGGGGATGGTCGAGGGCATCCTCATGAGCAGAGTCTGCGGCCACCCCACTGCGAGAGTGGACTCTCAGAAGATAAGTTAAGTGAGTCTGCGCTTGGCGCTGCGGGCCGCAGGCGTACCCCCTATAATGATGGCGGGCCTGGGGCGACTGCCCCGTGGCCGCAAATAGTGGGGCATCCGAGGAGCAGACGCCTGGAAGCGCTGGAGCTGGCCCGTTGGGCCACGGAATTAGCCGCGGAGAAGCAGGCGGAAGACGTCCTCCTGCTCGACCTCCGGCGCTCCTGTAACTTCACCGATTATTTCGTGCTGTGCACCGCCGCGTCCGAGCCCCAGGTGAGGGCGGTGGTGGAGGAGCTGGCGGAAAAGCTCCCGCGGGAGGGCTTGAGGCTGCTCCACTCCGAGGGCGTCGCCAGCAGCGGCTGGGTGCTGCTGGACTTCGGCGACGTGGTGGTCCACGTCTTCGCTCCGGAGCAGCGTGAGTTCTACGACCTCGAGGAGTTGTGGCGAGAGGCGACGCCGCTGCTGCGGATACAGTAGGCCCGCCATACAGCCCTTTGACAAGTCTCGTTTCTTCGAGCTAGCTCTCCTGAGGATGCCCTCGACCATCCCCCTGGCCCCTTCCTAGCCAGGAAGGGGGTAGTTTGGAAGGGAGAGAAACGGGGCCACCCCCCAGGCCCCCCGCCAGAGTCACGACATGTCGGGACTCTGGACTCCCGCTTAACCCTTGGTGGCGCGGTAGTAGCTGTTGAGGATGTCGCCGGGGACTTGCTTGACCTCTACCCGCGAGAACCCGGCCTCGGCCAGCATCTGCCGAGCCTTCTGCTCCCCCCACATAGTGCCCAGCCCCTCGCCCCCCTGCTCCAGCGAGACGGTCATGCAGTGCAGGCAGGAGAAGGTGTACAGCGCGGGGCCCAGGGGGTGATCCAGGTTGTCGGCGAGGTTGCTGGAGGCGGCGATGTCGACCATCAGGAAGGTGCCGGCGGGGCGCAGCGCCCTTGAAATTGCCTTCAAGACCTGCGTGGGGTGCGCCTGGTCATGGATGGAGTCGAAGGCGGTGATGAGGTCAAATCGCCGTGGTGCTGCCATGGTCGCCGCATCCTTGACCTCGAAACTGGCGTTGGAGAGCCCCCAGGCGGCGGCTTCTCGTCCGGCTGCGGCTATCCCCTCCGCGGAGAAGTCGTAGCCGCTGAACTTGCTTTTGGGAAACGCCTTGGCCATCAGGTTGATAGCGTGCCCCTGGCCGCAACCGATGTCGGCCACGTCGATGCCGGCCTGGAGGCGCTTTGCCAGTCCTGGGAAGAGCGGAATAGTTACCTGGAGCAGCGTGGCGTCTGACACCATCCCGCTCTCCTGGGCCTGTAGCTCCTGGAAGCCGTGGTAGGCGGAGTAGGGCACCCCGCCACCCTTGCGGAAGCACTTCAGTATGCGTTCCTCCACGGTCCCCAGCAGCATGACGTCCTGGACGAAGACGGCCAGGTTGTCGGGCCCTGCCGCCCTGGTAAGGGAGGCGGCGTGCTCCGGCGGCAACTTGTAGGTACCTTTGGCGGGCGCATATTCAACGATCTTGCCGGCCACCATGGCGGCCAGCCACTCCCGCACGTAGCGCTCGTTCAGCCCCGCCTTCTGAGCTATCTGCGCGCTGGTCGACGGACGCAGGCCCGCCATGGCGTCGAACAGGCCGGTCTTATGGCCGACGCTGGTCATCATTCCCAGCGCCATCCCATTGATGACGCCTACTATCTGGCCGGCGAACGCCTCCTTCTTTTTTTGGTCAAGTCTGCTGGCCATCAAGTCTCCTCTTCTACTATGGCGGGCGAAAGGGGGCCGCCTCGGCTTGGCCTGGGCCCTAGGCCGGCAGCGCCCGCCACGCCTCCCGGCGCACGCGGTCGGGCTCCGTCACCCCCTGGTCCAGCAGTGCCTGAAGGGCAGCACCGCGGCGGGAGAGCTCGCGCTCCCAGGCCGCAGGCTCCAAGCCCAAGCGGGCCGCTGTCCGGGCCTTCTCCTGGACGGAGCCGTCCAGGTGGAAGCTATCGCTGGTGGGATCCCACCGGGCAAGGGGCTGGAGCGGCGGCAAGGCAGAGGGTGTGACCGGCGGCTCCACCAGGGCGACCGTCTCGATGCGCCGTACCAGGCCCTGATCGCCCTTCCACATGGCGATAGTGACGATAGCGTGGAGCTGCGCCAGGTGGGCTGGGGGGGGACGCTGTTGGGCGGAGCTGCCAGCTCGCTTAGCACTTGCTCAGCCGTGGCGGCGTGCATGGTGGCTCCCAGGGAACAGCCTTGGGCCAGGGCCGCGAAGACTCGAGCTACGCCCTCGCCCCACAGATAGCGCGGCAGGTGGTCGCTGAACTCGTTGACCAGGATGGTGGTCCGGGTGGGCTCGCTGGTCGCCAGGAAGCCGAAGTCCTCGTCCCGGCCCCGGGTGGCGACAAACTGGCAGCCGGGTGGCTGCAAGTCGAGGATGGCGTGGAGGAGGGTGCTCTTGCCCGCCAGTCGCGGCGGGGAGGCCACGATGATGGATGAGCGCCGCGCCGCCAGGCCCCAAAAGAGGGAGGCTAGAGGAATATCCAAGGTGTGGTTCTGGACCAAGGCCAGGATGGAGAGCTCGGCCAGCGGGGCGCCCTGCGGCTCAGGCAATCTGGTGCCGACTCCCTGTGCTAACTCCGGTTGTCAGGGTCTTCAGACCAGGGCCGACGATGGCGATATCCCCTCAGCCTTGGTGTTGGCGCTGTCTCACCAGGGGCGGGTGTCCCCGTCCTCGATGCAGCCCCCAGGTGAGAGCTGGGCCTTGGTCAAGTTCTCGCTGAGGGGCGGCGCCAGGATGTGGCCCACCCAGTGGTCGCGCTCCCCGTCGGGGAGCCTGCTGATCATGTCGCCCACCGAGAGGTGGATGACATGCCCCGGGGGCGAGATGCCGAAGTCCAGGGACCAAGCCCCCTCTTTCTTGAGGCGGCCGATGGTGTCGCTGCGCACGATCGAGAAGCCGGGCCGGCCGCTGTAACGCTCCAGCACCGCAGCGTCCACAAAGACGGGCGCCAGCAAGGGGCTCTGGCCGCTCAGCACCCGGCGGTAGAGCAAGGTAGCAGGGGATACGCCGGCCGTCGTCATGGGCGCCTCCTAGGGCTTCTCGATGGGCATGGCCACCATGCTGCCCCACTCGGTCCAGGAGCCATCGTAGTTGCGCACGTTGGGGTAGCCCAGGAGGTACTTGAGGACGAACCAGGTGTGGGAGGAGCGCTCGCCGATGCGGCAGTAGGCCACCACGTCCTTGTCGGCGGTGACGCCCTTGCCGCCGTAGATCTGCCCCAGCTCGTCGGCGGACTTGAAGGTGGAGTCTTCCTTGACGGCTTGGGCCCAGGGGATGCTGGCGGCCCCGGGGATGTGGCCGGGCCGCTGCGCCGTCTCCATCAGTCCCGGCGGGGCCAGGATATCGCCCTTGAACTCCGCGGGCGAGCGCACGTCCACCAGGGCGCGGTTGGCCCTGCCCAGGCCGTCGCGGACGTACCCCCAGGTGCCGCGCAGGCTCAGGTCGGGGTCCTTGGCCTTATAGCTGGCGGGCGCGGGCTTGGGCGCCTCGGTGGCGGTGGGCCGCTTCTCGTCCAGCCACTTCTTGCGGCCGCCGTTCATGAGGCGCAGGTTGGCGTGCCCGTACATTGTGAGCATCCAGAAGGCGTAGGCGGCGAACCAGTTGTTGTTATCGCCGTAGAGGACGACGTTCGTGGCGTTGCCGATGCCCGACTGGCCGAGCAGCTTCTCCACTTGTTCCTTGCTGAGGATATCGCGGCGCAGCTGGTCCTGGGTCTGGGTGGTCCAGTTCCAGCCCACGGCGCCGGGGATATGTCCCTGCTCGTAGGCGGCGGTATCCACATCCACTTCAACCAGCCTTAGGTTGGGGTCTGTCAGGTGCTGGGCGACCCAGTCGGTCTCGACCAGGACCTCGGGGCGAGCGTAGGCGGCCATAGGTTACTCCTACTATAGTCAGGGCAGGGTTGGTGAGTAAGTGGAGTGACTGGGTCGATTATAGCATGAACGGGCCTCCCAAGGGCCCGCTCATGCGCTCTGGCGTATATGGGAAGCCACCTGGACGGCGAGTGTCTAAGGGCGTCCTCAGGGGCGGGGGCCCGGTCAAGACTGGCCGCCCGTGCGCTGGTCCTAGACGTAGGTGGTTACCTCGACAACGTTGGCCACGGGCGGCGCGGGCATGGCGGCGCGGGCAGCCCTGCGGTCGGTTGACCGAAGCAGGCGCCGCCCGTAGAATGCGTCTGAAGAAGTGGCCGCCGCCCTCAGGGTGGTGGTTTTGTAATGGAGCTTGCATGTACGAAAAGAGCGTTCTCCCCAACGGTCTGCGGGTGGTCACCGCGTCCCTGCCCCATACCCGCTCGGTTAGCCTCTGCATCTACGTGGGGGCGGGCTCTCGCTATGAGAGCGACAGCGAGGCGGGGATCTCGCATTTCATCGAGCACATGTGCTTCAAGGGCACGGAGAAACGGCCCACGGCAAAGGAGATTTCGGAGACCATCGAGGGCGTGGGCGGCATCATGAACGCCGCCACCTCGCGGGAGCGCACCAGTTACTGGTGCAAGGTAGCCCGGCCCCATTTCGGCATGGCCCTGGACCTCCTGAGCGATATCTTGCTTCACTCCCGCTATGATCCCCAGGACCTGGATAAGGAGCGCCAGATCATCATCGAAGAGCTGGCCATGGTGAGCGACTCGCCGGAGTCACGGGTGGGGGTGCTCATTGACGAGACGATCTGGCCCAACCAACCGCTGGGCCGAGAGATCGCTGGCTCCAAGGAGACGGTCTCCAACCTGCCGCGGGAGAGCCTGCTCAGCTATCAGCGGCGGCAGTATACCGCCAGGAACATGGTGGTGTCGGTGGCGGGGAACGTGGAGCACGGCCAGGTGGTGGAGTCCTTGGCGCTGGCGCTGGCGACGCTGGAGCCGCGCGAGGCGGGCGCCTACGCTGCCGTTGTCGACGGCCAGAAGGCGCCGCGCCTGCGGGTGGAATACAGGCGCACCGAGCAGGCCCACCTGTGTCTCGCCCTCCCCGGACTCTCCTTGCGTCATCCCGCCCGCTACGCCTTGGACCTGCTGAGCGTGGTGCTGGGGGAGGGCATGAGCAGCCGCCTTTTCCAGGAGCTGCGCGAGAAGCGCGGGCTCTGCTACGACATCCACAGCTATGCTAGCAACTTCCTGGACACGGGAGCCTTCACTATCTATGCGGGGATGGACCCCAAGCGCTCCGCCGATGCCGTGGCGGCGATCCTGGAGGAGGTGTGGCGCATGCGGCAGCGCGTGCCTTCGGAGGAGCTGACCAAGGTAAAGGAGCTGGTCAAGGGGCGCCTCTTGCTGTCGATGGAGGACTCCCGCAGCGTGGCCGGCTGGCTGGGGTCCCAGGAGCTGATGCAGGGCCGCATCAGGACCGTGGATGAGGTGGTGGAGGAGGTGGACGCGGTCACCAGCGAGCAGATGGTCCAGATCGCTGAGGAGCTCCTCCAGCCCCACCTGCTGAACCTGGCGGTCGTGGGGCCTTTCCGCAGCGAGCGTCGCTTCCGCTCGGCCCTGGGCCTCGCCTAGGGCGAGGCGATCCCGTGGGGGTGCTGGGCGAGGCGGAGGTGCAGGAACGGCTGCGGGGCCTGCCGGGCTGGGTTCGGGATCGCAATGGCATCAGTAAGGAGTACGAGTTCCGGGACTTCGTGGCCGCCATGGGCTTCGTCCAGCAGGTGGCGCTCTTGGCCCAGCGGGCAGACCATCATCCCGATATTCACCTGCGCTGGAGCCGAGTCACCCTCGTCCTCACCACTCACAGCGAAGGCGGCCTCACCGAGCGGGACTTCAAGCTGGCCGCCCAGATCGACCGCCGGTAGCCGCCATCTCCCTGGCCCCCTTCCTAGGCAGGAAGGGGGTAGTTTGAAGGGGTCAGAAGGGGGACACCCCCTTCGACTCGCCGCAGAGGGAGGATCCCTCTGCACTCCCCGTTTTTCATCACCCTGCTAGACCTCGGTGCGTGACAAGGGTCATTTGAAACCCCTCTCCCTTGAAGGTTGAGGGCACATAAAGAGGAAGGCCGCCCTGGAGGGCGGCCTTCCTCTTTATGTGCCTTGAGGGGCTAGAACTCGGGCATCTGCGGGGCCCCACCCCCGCCCGGCCTGTCCTTCTCCGGGATGTCGGTGATGAGGGACTCGGTGGTGAGGATCATGGCGGCGATGGAGGCGGCGTTCTCCATGGCTGCTCGGGTCACCTTGGCCGGGTCCACGATCCCCTTCTCGAACATGTCGCCGTAGTCCAGCTTTTCGCCGTCGTATCCGAAGCTGACGAGCTTGGACTTCTTGACGGTGTCGAGGACCACTGCCCCATCCTGCCCGCAGTTCTGGGCGATCTGGCGCAGGGGCTCCTCTAAGGAGCGGCGGACGATCGCGACCCCGGTCAGCTCGTCGCCCTCCAGCTTGATTTTGTCCAGGCACTTCTGGGCCCTGACAAGGGCTACCCCGCCGCCTGGCACGATCCCTTCCTCCACCGCGGCGCGGGTGGCCGAGAGGGCGTCCTCCACGCGGTTCTTCTTCTCTTTGAGCTCCACTTCAGTGGCGGCGCCGACCTTGATGACGGCCACGCCGCCCGCGAGCTTGGCCAGCCGCTCCTGGAGCTTCTCCTTGTCGAACTCGGAGGTGGTCTCCTCGATCTGGAGCTTGATCTGCTTGATGCGGGCCTGGATGGCGTCATCGGAGCCCTTGCCCTCGATGATGGTGGTCTCTTCCTTCTGGGAAAGAACCTTGCGGGCGCGGCCCAGGTCGGCGGTGGTCACGGAGTCGAGCTTGCGGCCCACCTCCTCGCTGATGACCTTGCCGCCGGTGAGGATGCCGATGTCCTCCAGGTTGGCCTTGCGGCGGTCGCCAAAGCCCGGCGCCTTGATGGCAACGCAGTTGATGGTGCCCCGGAGCTTGTTGACCACCAGGGTGGCCAGGGCCTCGCCGTCCACGTCCTCGGCGATGATGACCAGGTTCTTGCTCACCTGGAGAACCTTTTCCAGGGCGGGCAGGATGTCGGCCACGGCGGAGATCTTCTTGTCGGTGATGAGGATGAAGGGGTCCTCGATGATCGCCTCCATGCGGTCGGGGTTGGTGACGAAGTAGGGGCTGATGTAGCCCCGGTCCAGCTGCATCCCATCTACGTACTCGGTCTCGTACTTGATGCCCTTGGACTCCTCGACGGTGATGACGCCGTCCTTCCCCACCTTCTCCATGACCTCGGCGATGAGGTGGCCGATCTCGCTGTCGTGGGCGGCGAGGGAGGCCACCTGGGCTATTTGGTCCTTGCCCTTCACGGGAGTGGCCATTTTCTTGATCTCGTCCTTGAGGGCCTCCACCGCCCGCTCGATGCCGCGCTTGAGGGCCATGGGGTCGGCCCCGGCGGCCACGTTCTTGAAGCCCTCGTGGATTATTGATTGGGCCAGGACGGTGGCGGTGGTGGTGCCGTCGCCGGCCATGTCGTTGGTCTTGCTGGCCGCCTCTTTGGCCAGCTGGGCCCCCATGTTGGCGAAGGGCTCTTGTATCTCGATCTCCTTGGCGATGGTGACGCCGTCGGAGCAGATGCTGGGGGGGCCGAACTTCTTGTCCAGGACCACGTTGCGCCCCCGCGGGCCGAGGGTGACCTTAACGGTGTTGGCCAGGATGTCCAACCCAGTCTTCAGGGCCTTGCGGGCATCCTCGCCGTAGACTATTTGCTTGGCCATGGTTGCGTTCCTCCTGCTGTCTTTAGCTACTTGTTAGCGAGCACGGCCAGGATGTCGTTCTGGCCCAGCACTAGATAGGTCTCGTCCTCGAGCTTTACCTCGGAACCGGAATATTTGGCGTAGAGCACGCGGTCGCCCGCCTTGACCTCCATGGGCTCCCGGCCGTCCCCCATGGGCTTGATCCTGCCGGGCCCCACGGCCATCACCTCGCCCTCCACGGGCTTTTCCTTGGCGGTGTCGGGCAGGACGATGCCGCTCTTGGTCACCTCTTCCTTATCGCTGGGCTTGACCACGACGCGGTCGCCCAGGGGCCTGATTTTGAGCGCGGTTTTGGTAGCCACGGTGAGCCCTCCTCTATGCGTTGCCTCTGGAAGATTGGCACTCGCAGACTTAGAGTGCCAGGTGGCATTGTAGGGGCCTGGTTAGCACTTGTCAAGGGGGTCTGCTAACGCCTGGGCCCCCGGTGTGGAGACGCCCGGCGGTGACGCCGGGCGTCGGGCCAGATAGCTCTAGCGGAGGGCGCGGAACTTGGGGTCGAGCTTGATGCGCAGCCACTCGCCCATGAGGTTAGACCCCAGCACCATGAACATGATGGCGAAGCCGGGGAAGGTGGCCATCCACCAGGCGGTGGTGAGGAAGCCGCGGCCGTCGGCCAGCATGGAGCCCCAGGCGGGCTTGGGGGGCGGCACGCCCAGCCCCAAGAAGCTCAGAGAGGCCTCGGCGATGATGACGACGCCCAGCTGGAGGGTGGCCAGGACGATGAGGGAGTTGGCGATCTGGGGCAGGATGTGGCGTATGAGGATGCGGGGGGTGCTGGCCCCAGCGACCCGCGCCAGACTGATGTAGTCTAGGTTCTTGACCCGCAGCACCTCGCCTCGGAGGACGCGGGCGTAGGCCGACCAGCCGAAGACGGCCAGGATGAGGATGACGTTGCGCTCGCTGGGCCCCAGGACGGCGGCGAAGACGATGGCTATGAGCAGGAAGGGCATCGAGAGCTTGGCGTCGGTGATGCGCATGAGTATGACGTCCGTCCAGCCCCCAAAGTAGCCGGAGAAGAGGGCCACGGTAGTGCCGATGGCGCCGGAGAAGACGACGGTGAAGAAGCCGACGACGAGAGCGACCCGCGACCCGTGGATGACGCGGGCGAAGAGGTCCCGCCCCAGCTGGTCCGTGCCCAGCCAGTGGGACCAGGTGCCGCCCTGCCAAACGGGCGGCTGGAGGGAGTTGATCAGGTTGGAGTCGATGGGGTCAGCGAGGCCCAAGAATCTGGTGAAGAGGGGCGCGAAGAGCCCGCAGAAGATGACGGAGCCCAGGATAAAGGTAGGGAGCTTGGGGGCCTCCCGCAGGGCCTTGATGGCCGACCAGAGGCGGCCCCCCAGCCGCGCGGGCAGGGCGCGCTCAGGGCTGACAAGGACGGTGGTGGTGCTGGCCATGGCTTCTCTCCCACTTCCTAAGAGTAGCGGATCCGGGGGTCCAGATAGGCATAGGCGATGTCAACCAGCAGGTTGGCGGAGATGAAGAGGGTAGAGCCGACGAAGACCGCCGTCTGCACAACCGGGAAGTCCCGCGCCAGAACGGCGTCGTAGGCGAGGCGCCCCATCCCCGGCCAGGCGAAGATTACCTCCACGATCACCGAGCCGTTCAAGAGGCCGGCGAACTGCAGCGCTGCCAGGGTCAGGATGGGGATGGCGGCGTTCTTGAGGGCATGTTTCCAGATCACCGAGCGCTCCGGCAGACCCTTGATACGCACCATCTTGATGAACTCGCTGTCCAGGACGTCGAGCATGGCCGAGCGGGAGAGGCGCACCGTGGAGGCCATCCCGAACCAGCCTAGGGTGAAGGCGGGCATAATGAGGTGTTTCCACCCCTGGAGCTCCCCCAGCCCCGGCCCCTTGCCGGAGGTGGGCAGCAGGTGGAGTTGCACGGAGAGGATGAGGATGAGCATGATGCCGGTCCAGAAGGTGGGCACCGACTGCCCGAGCAGGGCGAAGAGCTTCCCGAAGGAGTCCAGCTTGCCTCCTGGCCGCAGGGCCGAGTACATCCCCAGGGTCAGACCGACCCCAATGTTCAACGACATCGCCAGCACAGCCAGCTGGAGGGTGTTGGGGAAGCGGCTCCAGACCAGGCTCCAGGCGGGCTCGTCCCACTTGATGGACTTGCCGAAGTCGCCCCTGACGGCGTTCTTGGCGAAGATCCCGTACTGGGTGATGATGGGCTTGTTTAGGCCTAGGGCCTCGGACATCGCCTCGCGGTCTGCCCGGGTGGCCTCAGGGGGCAGGAGCAGGTCCAGGGGATTGCCGCTGAGGCGGGCGAGGACGAAGATAACCATGCTGACGAGGATGACGGTGACGGCCGCTTGGAGGATCCGCTTCATGATGTAGCGCTGCATCTACCCCTCCTGGTTCCTGGTCCAGCGCAAGCCTTGCGCTCCCTCCGCCAATCTGAGGTGGCGCAAGAATAACGCTGGCACCCGAGTTCGTCAAGGGCGGCGGTCGGCGCGCCCGGGGCCGCTAGCGCCCGAGCACCGTCCTCCTCCGCTACACCTCATGTATGTCTATACGCTGCCCTCCGCACCCTCGGATGCACCCCGGCAGAATCAGGGGCTTGCTGTTTACACGGTTCCGTGTACAATAGATGGGTGCGATACCGTCCGCGGCGGCGCCGTCAGCCCTCCTGGGACGCAGAGCAAGTCCGCGCCCTGCGGGCCCAGCTGGGCCTCACCCAGGCCCGGATGGCGGAGGAGATGGGCGTCCGCCAGCAGACCATCAGCGAGTGGGAGACCGGAGCCTACCAGCCGCGCGGCGCCTCCGCCACCCTGCTCGGGGTGGTGGCGGAGCGGGCGGGGTTCGAGTACAAGGTGGGCGTTACAGGAGAGGGCGGTGACGGGCCTCCTCGCTAGCGGCGCCTTGAGGGAGCGACCTGCGCCAAGGCTGGTCGTCACCGAGGATCTGGTGGTCCGCGTCTGGGACCGGCAGCACCTCCTCGGCCACGCCCGGCTGCAGACGGAGACGGGCCGACAAGTGCAGGTGGTCTACCCTGGCTGGCGTAGCCGCGAGGCGGGCCCCGACTTCCGCGAGGCCCTCATCGCCCTCGATGGTGATTTGGAGCAGGGGGATGTGGAGGTCCACCTGCGCGCTCGGGACTGGGATAGCCATGGCCACGGGGTCGATCCACGGTACCGCGGGGTTATCCTGCACGTCTGCCTCTGGGCCGATGGCGCTCCCGCCAGCCGGCGGCAGGACGGGGAGCTGGTCCCTGTCCTGGCCCTCTACCCACACCTGCGTGGGAGCCTGGAGCAGGCCTTGCACGAAAGGCCGTATTTTCTCGATCAGGCTCGCTCCATGAGGATGCCCGCGACCATCCCCCTGGCCCCCTTCCTGGCCAGGAAGGGGGTAGTCTGAAAGGGAGAGAATCCCCGAGGGTCGGGACTTCGGCCCCCGGCAGATCCCGAGCATTGGGACTCTGCACTCCCTCCCGCCGCGGGCGGGCTGGGAGGATGCCCTTTTAGTGCTAGGCTGCGCCGGGGGCAAGCCAGTTAGTGGCAGGCCAAGCACGACAGCTTGTACACCTGCGTTACGACTTTGACTTCTGGCAGCTCTGCCCTAGCTGCGCCTGCTCCCCGATAGCTTACGCCCAGGCGGCGACCCGCAGGTTGGGGGCGATGTCCAAGTCCGAGCCGCTGCGCTGTCCACCCTGGAGGCGGAAGTAGGCGCAGGCGGCGACCATGGCGGCGTTGTCGGTGCACAGGGAGGGGTGGGGGTAGGAGAAGGGGATCGGCGCCTGGGCGGCAAGGCGCTGGCGCAGGGCCAGGTTGGCGGCCACGCCCCCGGCGAGGAGGATGTGCTGGGCGCCGTGGGCGCGGGCGACGGCGCAGGTCTTGGCGGCCAGGACCTCCGCCACCGACTCTTGAAAGGCGGCTGCTATCGAGGCCACGTCGCCCTCCGCTAGGGCGTGCCCTTGCGCGGACTCCAGGCGCCGGGCCAGGTGGAGCACGGCGGTCTTGAGGCCGCTGAAGCTGAAGTCGTCGCTGCCCTTGAGCCAGGCCCGGGGGAGCGGGTGCAGTTTAGGGTCGCCCTGGAGGGCGGCGCGCTGGATGGCCGGTCCTCCGGGATAGCCCAGCCCCAGGATACGGGCGGCCTTGTCGAAGGCCTCGCCGGCGGCGTCGTCGCGCGTGCGTCCCAGGCGGCGATAGTGGCCGTGGCCTTCCATGAGGACCAGGTCGGTGTGGCCCCCGGAGGCTATGAGGCAGATGAGAGGGAAGGGGGGCGGGGGCGCCTCGGGGTCATCCTGGGAGAGCAGCCAGTTGGCGTAGATGTGGCCCTCCAGATGGTTCACGGCTACCAAGGGCAGCCCCCGGGCCCAGGCGGCGGCCTTGGCGGCGTTGAGGCCCACCAGGAGCGACCCGGCCAGGCCTGGGCCGGCGGTTACCGCCACGGCGTCGATGTCGTCCCAGGTGAGCTGCGCCTGGGCGAAGGTGGCCTCCACCACGGGGACCAGGGCGAGGATATGCTGGCGGGAGGCGACCTCGGGGACGATACCTCCGAAGCGGGCGTGGATCTCCACCTGGGAAGCCACCACGTTGGCGAAGATGCGGCGCCCGGAGGCTACGATGGCGGCCGCCGTTTCGTCGCAGGAGGATTCCAGCCCCAGGACGTTCATCTCAAACGGGCCTCTAGGAAGCGGGCGTCGCGCTGGCTCAGGGGGCGCCGTGGCGGTAGAGGATGGCGGCGAAGTTGGAGACGTCCCGGACCAGACGGAAGAGTCCCTGAGCAGCCGTCTCCATCTCCGCCGCCAGGAGCTTGCGCAGGGGCGCCTCGGAGACCAAGGGGGCCAGGGGACTGGTGGCCAGCAACAGGGTATCGCCTGGCTCCAGCTCGTAGCGGGTCAGGTGGATATGGATGTTGCGGGCGATGCCCAGGGCGTTGCTGGGCGAGGCCTCCCCGCCGAGGTCGGGTCCGCTGGAGCTCAATTCCCCGCCGCTGAGGCAGTAGGCCAGGCCCGGGCCGGCCTGGGCCAGGAGGGCCTGGGGCCCCTTCAGGAAGGCGCAAGTTATACCGGCCGCCACGGGCTCGCGGCCCAGGGCCTGGCTGTTTCCGCCCAGCAGCGCCCGATGGGCCTCCTGGATCCCTTCCATCAGCATGGTGGTCACCGCGGTGCTGCCCCCTTTGTGGGCGCCTTGGATGGCAGCAGCGATCGTCTCGCAGGCCTGGGCCCTGCTCTTGGTGGTGGCCTCCGCCACCGCCAAGAGCAGGGTGGCCGAAGCCCCCCGTCCACGCTCCTGGACCACCATCCCTGGGCAGGTGGCGCGTGGGGTCCGGTTGACTATGGACAGATTTATGACTCGCCCACCTGGGGCCATAAGCGGCGCATGCTCCTTATATACTGGCAGCGCAAACCTAGCGTCCGTCTAAATATAGCAGAAAGCAGAGGGTGCGGGGGTTTGCCCAGGCGCATTCTGAGTCCCGATCTCGACTACTCGGGAGGACTCGGGGGGTGACGGGCACGTACCAGGCCCCAGCAGAATCCGGGACGTCTCCAACTTCGCCGCCATCCTCTACCGCCACGGTGCCCCCTGAGCCAGCCAGGATCTCGAGGCGAGCCTGGGGGTGCCCGCAGGAACCCTCGGCGCTTGCGTTGTCCAGGATAGGCCGCGTATAATGGCGCCGTTAAAGAGAAGGAGTTGGCGTAAGGGAGCGTGCCTGATAGAAGGGCACGGAAGGCCCGGGTGTGGGCCTCAGTAGCGAGAGCGCAGACTAGATGCTGACCAAAGAGCAGACGCAGGTTATCATAGGCGGCTATCGCAATGACGATAAGGACACGGGCTCGCCCGAGGTCCAGGTCGCCCTGCTGACGGAACGGATCACCCAGCTCACCCAGCATCTGCGGCTTCACCCCCAGGACAACCACTCGCGCACCGGCCTGCTAAAGATGGTGGGCCGGCGGCGGCAGCTGTTGTCTTACCTGAACCGCAGCGATGTGGAGCGCTACCGCATCATGATCGGCCGCTTGGGCCTGCGCAAGTAGCCCTGCTGCCCTCATTGTCACGTCCCCTCTCCAGCCCCCTGAAGATTTGAGACCTCGCCTGTCTGTCCTGGGCCGTGCGGCTGGTCGCGCCTGGCCGGACGGGGGTTGCGTCTATATAAATTCGGCGTTCCTTGGGGAGGTTGATGTCGATGGCTAAGCAAGTTGAGTGCCTGGTGGGCGGGCGTATCCTGACCATCGAGACAGGCGAGCTGGCGGAGCAGGCCGATGGGGCCGTTACCGTACGCTACGGCGACACGGTGGTCCTGGTGACGGCCTGCATCAGCCATCAGGTCCGGCAGGGCACCGATTTCCTGCCCCTCACCGTTGATTTCGAGGAGCGCCTCTATGCCGCCGGGAAGATCCCCGGCGGTTTTATCAAGCGCGAGGGCCGCCCGAGTCAGGACGCTACCCTGACGATGCGCCTCACCGACCGCAGCATCAGGCCTCTGTTCCCCAAAGAGATACGCCATGATATCCAGGTGGTCATCACCGTCCTATCGGCCGATCAGGAGAACGATCCCCAGGTCCTGGCCATCACCGGGGCCTCCGCGGCCCTGCGGCTTTCATCCATACCCTTCGCCGGCCCCTTGGCGGCCACCCGCCTGGGCTATATCGATGGCCAGGTGGTGGTTAACCCCACCTTCACCCAGCTCAAGGACAGCCTGCTGAATATGGTGGTGAGCGGCACCGGCGAGGCCGTGGTCATGGTGGAGGGGGGGGCTGCGGAGGTGTCGGAGGCGGTGGTCCTGGAGGCCCTCCGTATTGGCCAGGAGGCGAACGCCGAGCTGATCCGGGCCCAGGAGCGGCTGGCGGCGGGCCTAGCCAAGCCCAAGGTCATGCCGGCGGTCCCACCGCCGCCCGACCCGGAGCTGCTGCGACGGGTGCAAGCGCTGGCCGGGGACCGGATAAAGCAAGCCCTCAGCGGTGGCGACAAGCAGACGCGGGAGGCGGCCCTGGAGGCCATCCGGCAGGAGACCGTGGCCCAGCTGGGCGAAGGGGTGGACATCCTGGCTGCCGCGGCTGGCGTCGACGGGCTGATCAGGAAGGAAGTGCGGAGCGCCATCCTGGAGCACGGGCGGCGTCCCGACGGACGGACCCCCAAGGAGATCAGGCCGCTGTCCAGCCAGGTAGGGCTGCTGCCGCGGACCCACGGCTCGGGCCTCTTCAAGCGGGGCCAGACCCAGGTCCTCACCATCACCACCCTGGGCTCCATGGGCGAAGAGCAAAAGCTGGACGGGCTCAGCCCCGAGGAGTCCAAGCGCTTCCTTCACCATTACAACATGCCCCCCTTCAGCAGCGGGGAGACCCGTCCCATGCGGGGTCCCAGCCGGCGGGAGATCGGCCACGGCGCGCTGGCGGAGCGGGCGCTCCTGCCCCTGATACCCTCCGAGGAGGAGTTCCCCTACACTATTCGCTTGGTCTCCGAGGTGCTGAGCTCCAATGGCAGCACCTCCATGGCCAGCGTCTGCGGCTCTAGTCTCTCTCTGATGGATGCCGGGGTGCCCCTCAAGGCGGCGGTGGCGGGCGCTGCCATGGGCCTGATCCTGGGCGAGGGCGGCCGCTATATGGTGCTCACCGATATCCAGGGCATG
>SHYM01000030.1 GCA_009692805.1 Dehalococcoidia bacterium
CGTGGGGACGAAGTAGTCGTTGACGATCAGGGCGAAAACGCGGTCCAGCCAGGGCAGCCGCCCCACGAAGCCGTTGAGCCAAAGCAGGATGGCCCGGTCAGCCGCCACGGCCCCTGCCCCGAGAGCGAAGGGCCCAGAAGGAGCCAGCGCGGAAGGACTCCAGGCCACGGTTGGCGGCCCCTGGCGCCAGCGCGGGCCGCCCCCAGGCCCGGCGCAGCATGGGGATCAAGAATATGGTGGCCCAGGTGGCCGCCAGGGCCGCGAACAGGAAGGCCCCTCCCTGCTGGCTCCCCTCCAGCAGCGGATAGGGCGTGGCCCGCGCGTCACTGGCGAAGAACCACCAGGCGCCGACAATAATGAGCGCGCCGCCCACCGTACTGTTGGCCCACGGCCACGGCGTCAGCCACAGCCCGCGCAGGCCGCTGAGGGAGACCGCGATCTGGATGACGCCCAGGCACGCGACGAAGGCGAAACCAGAGTATTCGAAGAGCAGAGGCAGCACCGCGGGCCCCTCGGCGGCGCTACTTCATCTTCTGGGCGACCTGGGCGTAGACCGGCACCAGCCAGTGCCGGTACTTGGGGTTGTCGCCGCGAATCACCTCGAAGTAGAGCTGCTGCAGCCGCGCTGTAATGGGCCCGATGCCCTGCCTGCCGCCCACCGCACGGCGGTCGATCTCGGCCACGCTAGTGACGTGGGCTGCCGTCCCCGTCAGGAAGACCTCGTCGCAGGTGAAGAGCTCGCTGCGGTCTATGGAGCGCTCCACGGTCTCCAGGCCCATCTCCTCCCGCGCCAGGGCAATGACGCTCTCGCGGGTTATCCCGATCAGGATGTTGTCGCTGGAGGGGGGCGTCACCAGCTTGCCATCCATGACCAGAAAGATATTCTCGCCGCTGCCCTCCGAGACATGGCCGTCCTGCGTGAGCAGGATCGCCTCCTCGTAGCCGTCTTCCTCCGCCTCGCTCTTGGCCAGGGCGCTGTTGATGTAGCCTCCCGTGACCTTGGCCCGGGCGGGGATGGCATTATCGTCGATACGGCGCCAGGAGCTGACGCAGCAGCGGATGCCCTTGGTGACATCGAGATAGGGCCCGAAGGGGGTGATGAAGATGAGGAAGTCGTCTTCGATTCCGTGCAGGCGCACCCCCACCTTCTCCGCCGACTTGTAGGCCAGGGGGCGCATATAGACGTCCTCCTGGTAGTGGGAGCGCTCGGCTATCTCCAGGACCAGCTTTAGCATCTGGTCTACGGTGTAGGGCAGGCCGATGCGGCAGACCCTGGCGCTGCGCATGATGCGCCGGAAGTGGTCTTCAGGGCGAAAGAGATAGAGCTGCTGATGCTCGGCGTTCCAGTTGCCGCGGATGCCCTCGAACACGGCGGTGCCGTAGTTGAAGGCATGGGTCATGATGCCGATCTTGGCCTCGGCTAGGGGAACGACCCGTCGCTGAAAGTAGGCGTAGGGTACAGCTGCCATGAGTCTCCTTTGCCATCGAGAGCGCCCGTAATTATAAGGCCCCCTCTTCCTGCGACGCAACGGCGTGCGGAAGGCGGGCTGCGGGCAGACTGCGCCCCCAGGTCTGCCATCGTGTGGGGCAACAAGTCACCCCCAGGGGCTTACCCCTGGGGGTGACAGACTTAGCGCGCTATCCAGCTTAGCGCAACCGGAGGGACTGGGCGTTGTCGAATGCGGCCTCGCCCGGGGTCAGCCGGTAGTCGGCGATGCGCGGGCCCCAGCCGTAGACGGCCTTGTTATTCCATAGGAACAACTTTTGAGCTTGCTCGTTGGTGTAGGTGGCGAGCTGTTGCAGGCGCCGCTCCCGGTTCGGGCATGTGTATGCTCCACCTCAGTCCTGCGTCCTCAAGGTGTTGATGGCCAAAACATCGCCGGGTGGCCGCCTTGGTCGCGGATCATCCCCGAAGTCGCTATGTCCGTTCGACTGACCTCCCACTTAGGTATGGATATGGATCTGTTGCTTCCTTGTCTACGAGTCGGTGTGGCTTACTGGGCGAGCTTCACGCTCTCGCTATTGATGAAAAGCCCCTGCCCCTTGATGGGCGTCCAGCTGGCGATGCGGGGGCCCAGGCCAAAGACAGCACTGGCGCTCCACGCGAAGAGCTGATCCGCCCGGTCATGGGAGAGCTGGAACGCTCGTTGCATTAGCTGCAGCCTCTTCTCCGGATTATTCTCAGTCTTCTGCTGGTTGTAGAGGGCCTCAATGTCCGGGTCGTCAACGAAGCTATAGGCACCGCCCTTGGTCAAGAAGGTCACGATGCGGTAGCCAGCGTCGCCTCCCAGGCTCGATCCCGACGTCCCCATGCCGTTGGTGAACTTCTTCTCCCGATAGTAAGACCCCCACGTGGTGGCATCCCAGAGCGCGACCTTGGTCCGGATACCGACGGCGCTCAGGTAAGCCTGGATCGCCTCGTGCACCGTCTTGTCGCCGCCGGTGGTGACGAGATCGCCGCCGTCAAAGCCGTTGCCATAGCCGGCCTCGCTGAGAAGCTGCTTGGCCTTCTCGGGATCGTAGGGATAGGGTTTCAGGTTGGGGTTGTATCCGTATTGGAAGGCGCTAGCGGTCGAGTTCGCCAGCTCCGCCGCGCCACCCAACACCTTGTCGATGATGAGCTGCTTGTCCACAGCGTAATTGATGGCCTGGCGCACTAGGACATTGTTGTAAGGTGAGCCCGGCTTCGCTTGGTCGAACATCATGAACCAGGTGGTGCCGGCGGCGGGTACCACCTCCAGCTTCAGCTTGCTATCGGCCTTGACCACGTCTATCTGCGCCTTGCCGGAAAGCTGCAGCACATCTAGCTCCTGGGTCTTCAGCATCGCCATGGCCGTCGAGGGGTCGGGCACGTACCGGTATACCAGGGTCTTGGCGTGGGGGACGGCCCGCCAGTGCCCCTCGAAGGCCTCCATGGTGATGATTTGCTCGGTGCGCTGGAAGTCCTTGGTCGTGAAGGGCCCGGTGCCCACGGGCTTGGCCTTGAGTGCATCGTTGCCGCCGGTCGCCGCAAGCTGCGGAGGCGCCGGGAAGCCGGCGCGCGTCGTGAGGTTCAGGTCTGATAGGAGCGCCGGGTTGGGGAGCTTCAGATCCAGGACCAGGGTCGTCTCGTCGGGAGCGGAGACACTTGCCACAACGCCCCTTAGGTCGGCGGCGCCCAGCCCTCTGCCACTTATGTAGCGGTCGATGTGGGCCTTCATGGCTGAGGCGTTGAAGTCCTCGCCGTTGTGAAACTTCACACCCTTCCGGATGGCGAAGGTCCACTTCAGACCGTCGGCGCTGGTTGTCCAGGATGTAGCCAGGTTGGGGGCCAACTGGTTGCCGTCAGGCTGGGGCGAAAACATGGGCTCGTAGATGTGGTAGTAGAGCCACTTCATGGCCCCTAGCCACGCGCCGGGGTCCCCGTCGTTCGGGTTGCTCCACTCGCTCCCTGGGCTGGCAACCTGGAAAGAGCCCCGCGGCTTCGCCGCCGCCGCCGCTACGGTGGGAGCGGGCGTGGCCGCTGGCGCCCTGGTCGCGGTGGCCGCGGGTGCGAGGGTCGCGGTAGGTGCGACTGGCGCCCGGGTCGCCGTCGGCGCGGCCGCCCCGCCGCAAGCTAGGACGAGGGCGGCCCCCGCTACTAAGGGGCCAGTAACCCAACTCAGTGAGCTCATCTTTCTCCCCTCTCTCTTTTAGGCTGTCAGGCCTGGTCAGCCAACCCCTGGCCAGAACAGCCAGGCTAACGGAACAGCGCTGTTCAGTTCAGGTGCAGGTTGGTCAGGTTGAACGTGGGATGGCCTAATCCCGGGTGCCCCAGATGTCAATCACGACAGTGTAGGTGCCTGGGTAGCCGCCCTGGTCGTGGGCGAGGCCCAGGGAGGCGTTCTTGACCTGGCGCTCCCCCGCCTTGCCCTGGAGCTGCTTGTAGACTTCGTAGGCCTTGTGGAGGCCGGAGCCGCCGCCGCCATGGCCGAAGGACTTCAGCCCGCCGTTGGGATTCACGGCCAGCTCCCCCTCTACCCGGTCAAAGACCCCTTCCTGGACGTACTTATAGCCCTGGCCCCGCGGCGCCCAGCCCAGGTCCTCGTAGATCACCAGCTCCACGACCGTGAAGGCATCATGGACACAGGCCAGGTCCAATTCCTTGAGCGGATTGCGGATTCCGGCCATTTCGTAGGCCTGGCGCCCCGCCAGCACCGCCTCGGGGAAGTGCACCCAGTCGTATTTAGTGTCGAGCTGCCCCTGCTTCGTGCCCACGCTCATGCCCAGGCCTTTCAGCAGCACGTAGTCCGGCCGGAGCTTTTGGGCGATTTCCGGCGTGGTCAGGATCAGGGCCGCGGCGCCGTCGGGCATCGAGCACGTATCGTGGAGGCTAAGCGGCCAAGTCAGCATGGGCGCGTTGAGGTACTCCTCCATGGTGACGGCCTTGCGCAGGAAGGCTTTAGGGTTCAGGGCGCCATTGGCGTAGTTCTTGACGGCGATGGCGCCCAGGCCTCGCTTAGCGTCTTCGTAGCTCACGCCGTAGTGGTGCATGTAGCGGGGCACGAAGGTGGCAAAGGTGCCTCCCGCCGGCCCGGCGAAGGTCACGTTCTGGCCGTGAAGCCATGTGCCGGAGGACCCCCCTTCATAGATGTTGCCACGCAACGCGAGCTTGTCGCTCTTGCTGAAGCCGGTCGCCAGGACGATGTCGTAGAAACCGCCCGCCACCGCCATAGCGGCGTTGCGGATGACGTCGCCGCCGGTGGCGCACCAGTTATCGACCTTGGTCACGGGGATGAAGTCGAGCTGGAGCGCGTGGGCTAGAGTCTGCCCGGTGATGCCGCCGCCCAGCCAGCCCGCCTGGATGTCCTTGGGGCCTATTCCTGCGTCCTCGAAGGCCTCCCAGCAAGCCTCTATCAGCAGATCATCGCCGCTCTTGTCCCACCACTGGCGGTGGGGCGTGCACCCGGCCCCCACTATCGCCACCTTGTCTCGCAGTGTTGAACGCATCGCAGCCTCCGTTAGCTATGCTTCCCCGGCCAAGGGGTTCGCCTGGGACCAAACTGGCTCCCCGGGCAGGACTCGAACCTGCGACAAAGCGGTTAACAGCCGCTCGCTCTACCGAACTGAGCTACCGGGGAACGGAAGCCCGGCGGACGCCGGGCCGGATAGATTCTAGCGCCTCATCATAACCTTCACAACCACCCAACCTAGACCGGTGGAAACCGCCAACCTGTATTGTTGTTAGACATCCCGTGTTCCTGGGTCTCGGCTGATGAGCCTCTCGAGGGCTTGTCTATTCTTGAGCCCTTTTAAGCTCCTCTCCCGCGCGAGGGCAGCAGCGCGGGTTGGGAACTCCTCGGTATGAACCACTACCCAGGGACCGCGGCTTTTCGTCCAGAAAGACCTCTTTTCGTTATGGCTCCGCAACCGAAGCTCTACGTCAGAAGT
Organism: Dehalococcoidia bacterium; assembly: GCA_009692805.1. Lineage (GTDB taxonomy): Bacteria > Chloroflexota > Dehalococcoidia > SHYM01 > SHYM01 > SHYM01. The sequence continues at coordinate 5,410 of SHYM01000030.1, forward strand.
CTGCCCGATATAAAAACGGCCCTGCCGGTTACGGAGGATGTAGACAAAGAAGGCCATGCCCTTCAAAAGGCGACCAAGCGGTTAATCCCGACCATGTCGGGACTCTACCGAGCTGAGCTGCTGGGGAACGCGACCCTGGCCGGCGCCGGGCCGCATAGATTCTAGCGCCTAGTCCGGCTCCCCACAACCTAACGCTACGCTGAGCCCTCTCCCCGATAAAGGGGCGGCCTGTTTGACCGTCAGCGATGCCCAATGCTAGCATGACGTGAGCAATAGCAACGCCTAAGGTGGCCCGGGGAGAGAGCATGACGGTCTACGAGGGACGGGAGCGGTTCGGGCGCGACTTCGACGATTTCCAGCCAGGCGACGTGTACCGGCACTGGCCCGGCATCACCATCACCGAGTACATGAACACCCAATTCTGCCTGCTCACCATGAACCACATGCCCCTGCATATCGACAAGCATTGGGCCGCCCAGAGCCAGCACGGCCAGCGCATCGTGGTGGGCACTCTGGTTCTCAGCCTAGCGGTGGGCATGAGCGTAATTGATACCTCGGGCCGGACCATCGCCAACCTGGAGTACGAGAAGATCACCCACGACGCCCCCGTGTGGATCGGCGACTCTATCTACGCCGAGAGCGAGGTCTTGGACAAGCGAGAGTCGTCCAGCAAGCCCGACCGGGGAGTGGTCCATGTCGAGACACGGGTCACCAACCAAGAGGGTAAGCGGGTGCTGACCTTCCGCCGGCGGTTCCTGGCGCCCAGGCGGGCTGCCACGGGGGCGGCATGAGGTTCTACGCCGTAGCGACCCAGGACAGGGAGAGTGGCTGGTGGGCGGCCCAGTGCGCCAGCCTGCCCGGCTGTTTCACCCAGGCCCCTTCCAAGGAGGCCCTGGTGCGCCGCCTGGCCGAAGCCGCCGGCACCTGCCTGGCCATCCGGATGCGCCGGGGCAAGGCCAGCCCCGTTCAGGAGGTAGCCCTGGGCGAGCTCTACAGCACCGGCCTCGATGTCCTGGAGATCGATCTGGCGCCGGACCAGATGATCCGTTGGACCGCCGACCCCAGCCTGGACGCTTACCGCGGCGATGACGACCCCTACATTTTCGCCCAGGATGACGAGAGGCCCTGTCACGCCCTGCTGCAGTTAATCCTGGGGTACGCAGGCTCCACGGAGAAGGAGTTCTACCGCGCGCTGGGCGCCGGCACCATCCCCCTCCAGAGCCCTGCTCGCCATGGTGGGGGCCAGGGTGAGGGTAGCCCGCTGGGGCCCGGGATATGACCCTGCGCGAGCGCTTCCAGGGCCCACCCGCCCGCAAGGCGCTGGAATACACCGCCTCCATCCCCTTCGACCGCCGGCTGGCCCTCTACGATATCAAGGGTTCCATCGCCCACGCCCGGATGCTGGCGCGCCAGGGTATCATCAGCGACAAGGACGCGGAGCTCATCGTCATGGGCCTCAGCCGCATCCGCGAGGAGATCGAGCGCGGCGCCTTCGAGTTCAAGCTGGAGCTGGAGGATATCCACTTGAATATCGAGGCACGGCTCACGGAGCGCATCGGCGAGGCCGGAGGCAGGCTCCATACCGCCCGCTCCCGCAACGACCAGGTGGCCACCGATCTGCGCCTGTACGCCAAGGACGCCAGCGACGATACGGTTGCCCTCCTGAAAGCCCTGCAGAACGCCCTCCTGGACCAGGCCCAGCGACACCTGGAAGCGCCGATGCCAGGCTACACCCACCTCCAGCGGGCGCAGCCGGTGCTCCTGGCCCACCACCTGCTGGCCTACGTGGAGATGCTCCAGCGGGACAGGGAGCGCTTCCAGCAGGCCCGCGCCCGCGCCGACGTCCTGCCCCTGGGGTCGGGCGCCCTGGCCGGGGTGGCCTACCCCGTGGACCGCGACTTCCTGGCCCGGGAGCTGGGCTTCAGCCGCATCAGCCGCAACAGCCTGGACGCCGTTAGCGACCGGGACTTCGTGGTGGACTACCTGGCGGCGGCGGCGCTGGCCATGGTCCACCTCTCCCGCCTGGCGGAGGAGGTGGTCCTCTGGTGTAGCGCCGAGTTCGGCTTCGTCGAGCTGGACGACGCCTACGCCACCGGCTCCAGCATCATGCCCCAAAAGAAGAACCCGGACGTGGCGGAGCTGGCGCGGGGCAAGACCGGCCGCGTCCTGGGCCATCTCACGGGCACACTAGCGATGCTCAAGGGCCTGCCCCTGGCCTACAACAAGGACCTACAAGAGGACAAGGAGGCCCTCTTCGACAGCGTGGACACCCTCTTGGCCACCCTGGACACCATGGCGGGCATGGTAGGAAGCCTGCGCTTTCGCCCTGACCGCACCGCGGCGGCGGCGGGCGAAGGGGCAATTCTGGCGACGGACCTCGCCGATTATCTGGTGCGTAAGGGAGTACCCTTCCGCGACGCCCACGGCCTGGTGGCACGCCTGGTGAAAGAGTCTCTGGCCCAGGGCAGGTCTATCTCCGAGCTGGGCCTGGCCGACTTCCGCGCCATCTCGCCCCACTTCGGGGAGGACGTGCTCCAGGTGAACGTGGCCTCCTCACTGGCGGCGCGGGACGTGCCGGGCGGCACGGCGCCCCGCCGCGTTCGGGAGGCCCTGGCGGAGGCGCGCCGTTTGGTGGACGCACCTGCCCTGTAATGGCAACCGGCGGGTGCAGAGAGCCGGAGCCCTTCTGCCGAGGGCCTGGGGGTGTCCCCCAGCCTCCTTCCTCCTCCCTGCTCCCTGGAATAGCTTGTTTGCGAAACGGTAGGTAGTGTCGTAATGCAATATTCACCCTGTATTTTTAGTGTCATCGGCCCTCACGCGGGCGAATCTGTGCAAGAAATCTTCGAGAGAAAGATCAAGGACACAGCGAAGTGCGAGCATACCTACTGGTTGAGCCGGTCTTCCTCCTGTTCTCCCCCGTTGGTTCACCGACTGTGTGCTAACAAGCCCGTCACCTGCTATTTCTTAGAACCTGTCAGTCGCAATGGTGCTCGACCTGCGGTTACTGGCCAAGCAGCGAAGGACTACTCTTCAGACAAGCATACTTGGTTCTCCCTGCACACCGAATTGTCCCCCGTGACCGGGAAATTGCAAGACGGCAGAGCGTGGGCATTGGTTTTCAGTAACATTGCGTTACAGGAAGCTGGCACTACAATTGACCTGAGTCGGTTTGGCGACTTTCGTACTGGTCAGCCCGTGATGTTCAAACTGGGGGCCTCCACTCTCTGTGCCGTGCCAAGAAGTACCGATTCTCCACCTAAGATGAGACGTGTTGCGGCGATCGCCCAATTGGCGGACCCTTTCTGTGTCTGGGTCCGTTAAGCCCGCGTGATGGTATCGCGGGGTACGCCTACCACGGCCGATGCTGAGGACCATCCGGTATGAGAACAGCCGCTAAGGTAAAGATCGCGCCCTCCATCCTCTCCGCCGACTTCGGGCGCCTGGGGGCCCAGGTGGAGGAGGCGACGGCGGCGGGCGCGGACTATATCCACGTGGACGTCATGGACGGCCACTTCGTGCCCAACATCACCCTGGGGCCGCTGGTGGTGGAGGCGGTCCGCCGCCACACCCACCTGCCCCTGGACGTGCACCTGATGATCGAGCGGCCCGAGCGCTACATCGAAGACTTCGCCCGCGCCATTCGGCAGGCTCCGGGCGAGCGGGACTCGGGAATCCTCACCGTCCACGTGGAGGCCTGCCCCCACCTGCACCGCACCCTACAGCAGATCAAGGCCACCGGCGTCCGCGCGGGAGTCACCTTGAACCCCGGCACGCCCCTCTCAGCCATTGAGGAGGCGCTGCCCTACGTGGACCTGGTGCTGGTGATGTCCGTGAACCCGGGGTTCGGGGGCCAGAGCTACATCCCCAGCGTCACCGATAAGATACGCCGCCTGCGCCGGATGCTGGACGAGGGCGGCTACGGCGCGGAGCTGGAGGTGGATGGCGGCATCGCCATCAAGACGGCCCCGCTGGCGGTCGCCGCGGGGGCGCGGGTGCTAGTCGCGGGCTCGGCTCTTTTCAACAAGGAGAAGTCAGTCAAGCAAGCCCTGGCTGACCTGCGCGCCAGCATCGAGAGCGCGGGGCACTGAGCCCCGCGGCCCGGCCGAGGTCGCTAGGCCACCTCGATGGCCTGCTTGATCCCCTTCAGATACAGGCCGTGGGCCGTCGCCAAGTGCTCCAGCACCTTGCGCAGGGAGTGTCCCTCGAACTCCTTTTCCAGGTCCTCGTCCGTCAGGCGGGTCAGGAGCCCCAGCAGTGTCCCCAGGGACTGGCTGGCCTGCTCCACGATGAGCTGGGCCTCCGTGGGTCGAGCGTGCGCGGCGGCCGTCGCCTGCAGGACCTTATTCAGGTGGACGGTGTGTTCGCGGGGGTGCACCACCATCTGGTAAAGGACATTCCGCAGCGCGGTGTCCCGCTGCCCCAGGGCAACCCTCTGTTCGAGCTTTTCATCGGGAAGGCCCACCGCCAGGGATGCGCACTGCGCCTGGACCGCCACCAACTCCTCGATAAGCCTCTGCAGTTGCGTCCGGTCCGCCATCTGAAATACCTCCTCGAAACACACAGAGCCCGACCAATCTGAGGTCGGGCTCTGTTGCTCTTCTGCTTTCATAGGCGCGCCCCTTGCGCCTTCACTGCGCTTCCTTGGGCCGTCATTCGTCCGCCACTTACGGCGCTGGGCGGCCCCTATCGTGGCGGGGCACAGCCGCCCCTGTGAGCCCTGGCGCCCCTGGGGGGGCAGGGCGTCATCTATCCACCTGCCGGACTCCGAACCACACGACCGCGGTCATAAACATATTCCCACCTCCGCGGCACGGCTCTCGAATGGGCCCCTGCCCCTCGAGGCACTTCCAACGTAGCACCGTGGAAATCGCCGTGTCAAGGCCCAGCTAGGCCATTCCCACCGTCTCGAGGAGGACTCCGGGCTAGCGAATGCGCGTGTGGGGTGACATGGGAGGCGGGCTTTTGGGGGCAAGGCTCTTGTGGGAGAGGGGGTGAGGGACTGCTGGCGAACCGTTACGCTTTCAGGCGCAGGGCGCTGCGCAGGCAGCGGGTACACAAGCGCAAGCGGCGCAACTGGCCATTCATGAGAAGGCGGACCTTCTGCAGATTGGGGAGCCAGCGGCGGTGGGTATGGCGTTTGGAATGGCTGACGCTGAAGCCACTATGCACTGACTTGCCGCATCGTTCACACTGGGCTGGCATCCATCGCTCCTAGGGACGCTCCTTGGGGCTGGCAAAGGGCGCTCCCCTTTTGACCGGCTCCAGGAGCCTCTGTAGAATGTCCCCGGCAGCATAGCATCGCTAGGGACTCCTCGCAAGGGCGTGAGCAATCATAGCCTGGGGCCGGGCCCCGGAGGTAGGCGTGCGCCAGGCCAAGGTCACCGGCAAGACCCCCCGACGCTCCCAGGGCCGGGAGGGCAGCGTCCTCACTGCGGCTGCGGGCCAACACCTGGTGGGGATGTGCTCCACCGCGGCCCTCTGGCTGGAGCGTAACGCCGCCGCCATCGACGCTCTCAACGTTTTCCCCGTGCCGGACGGCGATACTGGCACCAATATGCTCCTGACCCTCCGGGCCGCCGTGGCCGAGGCCAGGGGCGCCCGCACCCGCGGCATCGCCCGGGCCGCGGAGGCGCTGGCCTACGGAGCCCTCATGGGCGCCCGGGGCAACAGCGGGGTCATCCTCTCCCAGTTTTTCAAGGGCCTCGCCCAGGGGGTGCGTGGGCTGGAGGCCGCCCAGCCCCTGGAGCTGGCGCAGGCCCTGGCGGAGGGCAGCCAGGCCGCCTACAACGCCGTCAGCCAACCGGTGGAGGGGACCATCCTCACCGTGGCGCGGGACGCCTCCAGCGCCGCCCTGGCGGCCGCCAGGGCCGGGGGCGACCTGGCCGCTACCCTGGCCGCCGCCGCCGCGGAGGCGGCCCAGGCGGTGGAACGGACGCCCGAGCAGCTACCAGTGCTGCGTGAGTCTGGCGTCGTGGATGCCGGCGGCCAGGGTTTCCGCGTGATCCTGGAAGGGGCGGCCGCCTTTCTGCGCGACGGCAGGGTCCGCCACGCGCGCGAGATCATCCCGCTCCCCACCCATAGCCCCATCGCCCGCAGCCCGCAGGGCGAGGGCTACGGCTTTTGCACCGAGCTGGTGGTGCACGGCCAGGGGCTAGCCCCCGACCAGCTTCGCCAGTGGCTGGGGGCCATTGGCACCTCCGTCATGGTCGTCGGCGACCCCGCGATGGTGCGGGTCCATGTGCACACGGCGACGCCGCAGGCGGTGGTAGACCACGCCTCCCGCCTGGGCCTGGTGGACCGGGTAAAAATCGAGGACATGGACGCCCAGCACCAGGAGGCGCGCCGGCGCGCCCCACCGGCCTCGCTGGGCGTGGTAGCCGTCGCCTGGGGCGAGGGCTTCGCCCAGGCCATGGAGAGCCTGGGGGCGCGGCCCGTGGTACGCTGCGGCGAGACCATGAATCCCAGCCTGTTCGACCTCCTGACAGCGATAGAGGACGCCCCCGCCGCCGAGGTGGCGCTCCTGCCCAACAATGCCAACGTCATGCCAGCGGCCCGACAGGTGGCCAAGCTCACCGCCAAGAGGGTGTTCGTGCTGCCCACGCAGACGCTGCCCCAGGGTGTGGCCGCCCTGCTCGCCTACAACAGCGAGGCCACCACGGATGCGAACCTGGCTGCCATGGAGGAGGCCCGCCAGGGGGTGCGCACCCTGGAGGTCACCCGCGCCAGCCGCGGCGCCAGCGTGGCCGGGCGATCAATCCGCTCCGGCGAAGCGATCAGTCTACTGGAGGGCAAGATCGTGGCGGTCGCCGGCACCGAGGAAGAGGCGCTGCGGCAAGGGCTGGCAGCAGCGGGCGCGCCGCCCGCCGACATCGTGACCATCTATTACGGCGCGGGCCAGAGCGAAAGCCAGACCCGCGCCCTGGCCGACCGGCTCCGGCAGGTCTATCCTTCGGAGTGGGAGGTATTGGGGGGCGGCCAGCCCCACTATTCGTATATCCTATCCCTGGAGTGACCGCGGGTCTGGTCGGGCCCGCCAGGAGCTCCCAGCAGGGCGCCCCGCCTGGAGTTAGCAGCCCTATCTTGCCGAGGCAACATGGCTATTCGAATCGTCACCGATAGCACCTGCGACCTCCCTCTCGAGCTGACCCAACAGCTCGGCATCGAGGTGGTGCCCTGCAACGTGCACTTCGGCACCGAGGTCTACCGCGATGGCCTCGAGCTCACAACGGACGAGTTCTTCCGCCGCCTGGCCGCTAGCAAGAGGCTGCCCACTACCTCCCAGCCATCTGTCGGTGTCTTACTGGATACCTACCGGCGGGCGGCCGAGGACGGCGCCGACGTGGTCTCCATCCACGTCTCTGAGCGTCTGAGCGGGACCCTGGAGTCCGCTCGCCTGGCCCGGGCCTCGCACCCCACGCCGGACCGCATCCACCTCGTGGACTCCAAGCAAGCCTCCATCGGGCTGGGGCTGGTCGTGCTGGAGGCGGTAGAGCGGGCTCAGGGAGGCGCCTCCGCGGCCGAGGTTGTGGCGGCCGCCGAAGGAGCGGCGACGCGGGCGCGGATCTTCGCGGTCCTGGACACTCTGGAATACCTGCAGCGGGGAGGCCGCATCGGCCGCGCCCAGGCCTTCCTCGGCGGCGTGCTAAAGGTCAAGCCCATGATCACCATTGAAGGGGGCGAGGTACACCCGCTGGAAAGGCCCCGGAGCACCGCGAAGGCGGTGGAGCGCCTCCTGGCGCGGGTAGCCGCGCTGGGGGCCCTACGGCGGCTGGGGGTCACCCACAGCACCGTCCCCGAGGTCGCCGATACCCTGGCGCAAAGGCTGGCGCCGGTCGTCGCCTCCGGTCGCCTTGTACGCGGGCGCTTCGGCCCCGTGCTGGGGGTGCACGTCGGCCCCGGCGCCTTCGGCGTCGCCGTCCTGCCGGAGACGCCCCTGGCCACGTCCCCATGAACGGCGCCTTGCAGTCCCTGCGCAAGGTGCTGGAGCTGGAGCGGCAGAAGGGTTGCGCCGATGCCGCCGTCATGGGGGGCTTGGACAGTTTTCTGGCCGCCAACCACGAAGACCTCTTGGACCAGGAGGCCAGGGCGCCCGCCGCCTTCCCACGTCCCCGACCCAGCTATCGTCAGCTGGGGCCAATAGAGCGGAGCGCCTGGCTGGAGCAGGCCCTGGCCTGGATCGGGACGGCCCCACCGCCAGGGAGCGCGCCCGCCGCCAGCGCCAGACCCGCTGCCAAGCCCAGGCTCGGCGTCTCCCGCACCCTGCCCTCTGGGGCAGCGGCCAAAGTCGTCGCTTCTCTCCCAACTGCAAGATCAGGACCCGATGGCCGTCAGCTGGGCCCAGACGACCCCATAGCCGTCCTGCCGGGAGTCCAGCGGGCCATCTCCGCCAAGCTGGCTCGGCTGGGAATCAAGGCCCTGCGCGACCTCCTCTACACCGTCCCCCGACGCTACCTGGACTATAGCCAAAGAGTGCCCGTGGGACAGCTCCAGCCGGGGCGGGAGACCACAATAGAGGGCCTAATCTGGGAATCCCGCAAGGTCATGTTCCCCAGGCCGGGCCGCGCCGAGGCGGCCATCGGCGACGACACCGGCAACCTGCGGGTGGTCTGGTTCAACCAGCCTTACATGGCCGACCAGCTAGAGGCGGCGCGCCGCGCCGGGAAGCGCGTCATCCTCAGCGGTAAGGTGGGCCTGTTCCAGGGGCGGCTGGTCTTGGAAAACCCCGACTACGAGTTCGAAGGGGAGGATGGCATCCACACCGGGCGCCTGGTTCCCATCTATCCCCTGACCGAAGGGCTGGCTCCGCGCACCATGCGGAGGCTGATGAAGGCGGCGTTGGACCGGGCCGCGCCGGCCATGCCGGAGACACTCCCCCCCGCCCTCCGTCAGCGGGCCGGCCTCCTGGAGCTGCCGCGGGCGATCCAGCAGGCCCACTTCCCCGATGACCAACAGTCCCTGGAGGCGGCGCGGCGCCGGCTGGCCTTCGATGAGCTCCTGGCGGTCCAGCTGGGTGTGCTAGCCAAGCGTCGGCAATGGCAAGGCATCGCCGACGCCCACCCCGTGCCGGCGAACGCCGCCCTGCTGGAGCGCTTCCTCGGTGCCCTCCCTTTCCAGCTCACGGCGCCCCAGGAGCGGGCCCTCCACGAGGTCCTGGCCGACCTGGCGCGCCCGGTCCCCATGAGCCGCCTCCTTCAGGGCGACGTGGGCAGCGGCAAGACCGTGGTGGCGGCCGCTGCCCTGGTGCTGGCCGCGGCCGCCGGGCTCCAGGGCGTGCTGATGGCCCCCACCGAGATCCTGGCCGAACAGCATTTCCAGACCTTCTCCAAGCTCCTGGAGCCCTACCCCAGACCGCTCGCGGAGGAGGACCTCTTCGGGGTTTACGTGGAGCCCCACCCCCGGCCCATCACCATCGCCCTCCTCACCGGCAGCACTCCTGCTGCCCGCCGACGCCGGATATACGAGGAGGTCGCCGCGGGTCGTCTGGACATCCTCATCGGGACCCACGCCGTCATCCAGCGGGGCGTGGAGTTCCAGCAGCTAGCCCTCGCCGTCGTGGACGAGCAGCACCGCTTCGGCGTCATGCAGAGGGAGGCGCTGCGCCAGAAGACGGGAGGCAGCGCTCACGTCCTGGTGATGACCGCCACCCCTATCCCGCGCACCCTGGCCCTCACCCTCTACGGCGATCTGGACCTCTCGCTCATCGACCAGCTCCCCCCGGGACGGCAGCCGGTCCGCACCCGCTGGGTGCCGCCGGAGAAGCGCCCCACCGCCTACCAGTTCGTCCGCGGCCAGGTCAAAGAGGGGCGGCAAGCC
>SHYM01000031.1 GCA_009692805.1 Dehalococcoidia bacterium
GGCGGCGCCCAGCACCTGACCGTAGTAGCCGGGCGCGATGATGTCGGCGCCCGCTAGGATGCGGATGCCGAAGGAGAAGCCGTAGTCCTCCACGCTCATCTTCTCGTCGCCGTTCTCGGCCGCGGCGGCGACGCCCTCGCCCACCTCGACGCGGATATCGGCGTAAGCGGTGTGGGGGAGGGCGCGGGCGTAGTCGGTGGCCAGAGCATAGACCCGGTCCTTGATCCGGTCCACCAGGTCGCAGGTGATCTTGGCGGGCATGGATGCGCTCCTACATAAGATGATGCTGAGCTTCTAAGATGGTTTCCCTAGTCTACCACTGGGCGGGCGCTTACTAGAGGCCTGGGAGGCGCCGCTCACCGGTTGCAGTCCGCCGTATACACTCGCGCCAGAACTCGACGGCGCGACGGCTCTTCGAAGCAAGCACTAGATAGTAGAGCGGAACGTTATTGGTCATGCGGACGATGGCTTCGTTCGGCGAAAGATTGCCCAGGTAGCCCACAGATGGCAGCCGCTCTTTATAGTAGTCAAACAGGGCCCGTGTGACACCGCGCCGACCCGCTGAGCGATACTTCCCGTACCACTCACCCCGATCGCCAAAGAACCTGTTTATTGATTCCGGACGGTATTCCAGGGCTCGTTTCATGCCGCCAATCTGAAACACCAATAAGATGTCGGACCGCCGCTGCGTGACCAACTGTTGCAAAGTCTCGAACCACACCTCCCAACGAAAGGGGTCGACGAAAGTGAGACATAGAGCGTTGCGGGGGATGAAAGCTAAGCGTTGCGGGGGATGAAAGCTAAGAGTTGCGAAACTATACCTAGGTCGTTGCAGTTCCCCGGGAATGCCTTCTTCTGGGAGCCTGGTGCCAGGTTCGCCATCCGTGCCTGAAGAGCCTTCACATGGCCTTCATCAGAGTCCACAAACGCATAGTGTGTGAACGGAGTCTTCTGCTTGAGCACTACCAGAGACGAACCATCGTTGACTTCGTCTGGGCTTGAACGCACGCGGTATATGCCCGGCCCTGCGAACAGATCGATGTAGGCTCTGGTGGGCCAGTGGTTCTTCATTCCTGTCGAGAACATATCGGCGTAGCGCTGTAAGTAAAAAATCTTCTGCTGGCTCCACGGCCCCAATTCCAAAAGAGGGTGGCCATCAGAATGAAGCTCAGAGGAACAGAGCTCACACAATAGCCACTTCTCTCTGCAGTTGCGGGGCCGCGCATCGCGTCTCATCAAGTGTGGGCATCTTTCTCCACAACTGCCCTTCAAGCAAAGCTTGGTCGTGCCCGCGCTTATCTCTAGTTCCTCCTAGCTGCTTTAGGAAGAAAGGCACGTTAGCTGCGTGGCACTGGTCCCGGATGGTGCCGGCCCAAGCCAGATCCATGGGCCGGGCGCCAGGCCCGCTCTCGCCGCCGACAATAACCCAGTGGATTTCGCGCAGGTCTAGTTGCAGTGGGCCTAGCAGAGGCTCGCACGATAGAGACCGCACCGCTGCGCGAAGACCTCGCAGGTAGTCAACCCGCCAGGTGTAGTCCTGCCGCTCGACGGACACCCCCATCCACACGTTGGACGGCCAAGGCAGTGAAGGAGCGATCTCGGCCAGGCGCGCTGCTCTCTTCGTGAGTATCTGGAAGACATGCCAATTAGCCACTTGCATTGTGGCAAAGACTGACTGGATGAAGGACACGGGCACTGTTTCATGAAAGAGGTCGGCCATGCTGTTGACAAAGATGGTCCGTGGCTCCCGCCACTTCAGGGGCAGGTCAACGAGGTCGGGGTGTAGGGTGACCCGGAGGCCTCGCGTATACCTCGGGTTCCCCATAGCTCTCAAGCGCCGTGCAAGGCGTTCCGCATAGCAGTGCTTGCAGCCCGGCGATACCTTAGTGCACCCTGTGACAGGGTTCCAAGTGGCCTGGGTCCATCCGATGGACGATCTATTGGCCAAAGCTCACCGCCGCACTGAGTTTACGGCTCTTGCCAAGTATGTCTGTACAGTCAACTCACCTTGAACCTAGCATAGAACAGTTGTGCGCGAGGTCAAGGCTTTCGCCCGCGCAAGTAGAGAGATGCCCGGGCGTTTGCGATCGGGCCACCTGATGGCGGCGGGGGGCTGGCCTGGCTGCGGCGGGTTAGCGCTTCTGTTCCACGGGCTGGGGCGGCGCCGGGTTCACCAGGTCCAGGCCGAAGGTCTGGGGGAAAATCTGGGCTATCTCCTCCGGCGTCCAGAAACCAGAGGGCTTCCACATCTTCCGCAGGGGCACCTCGTCGGAGAGGAGGCTGACCCTGCCGCCCGCCACACGGAAGCACTTGCCATTGATGCCGGCGGCGTGGTCGGTGCAGAGGTAGGCGACAAAGGGGGCGATGTCGTCTGGGTGATTGAACCCCGCCTGGGGCTCGCGCAGCCGCGCCAGCTCAGCCTCGGGCGTGGCCCCCCTGCCACCGGCGGCCTGAGCGCCCGCCAGCGCCCGCCGCCCCGCCGTCGCTTCTGGGATGGTGGCGGTGAGCCTGGTGGCAGCGGCGGGGGCGATGGCGTTGCAGGTCACCGCGTAGCGGCCCAGGTCGCGCGCCACGACTCGGGTGAAGCCCATGATGCCCGACTTGGCGGCGCCGTAGTTCGCCTGACCGGCGTTGCCGTACATGCCAGAGTCGGAGGTGAAGTTGACGATGCGTCCCCAGCGCTGCTGCCGCATCAGGATGGCGGCGGGCTTGGTGCAGGCGAAGTGCCCCTTCAGGTGTGTCGCTTGGACGATGTCCCACTCCTCCTCTGTCATGTTAAAGACCATGCGGTCGCGCAGGATCCCGGCGTTGTTCACCAGGATGTCTATGCGACCCCAGTTGTCCAGAGCGGTTTTGATGATGCGCTCGCCGCCGGCCATGCTGGCGACGCTATCGTAGCTGGCCAGGGCGGCGCCGCCGCTTTTCTTGATCTCCTCCGCCACGGCGTCGGCCACGGACTTATCGGCGCCCTCACCCGAGCCGGAGCCTCCCAGGTCGTTCACCACCACCTTTGCGCCCTCGGCCGCCAGCAGCCGAGCGATGCCCCGGCCAATGCCCCGGCCGGCGCCGGTAACCACTGCCACCTTACCCTTAAGCAGATCAGCCATCGGGTTTCTGCCTCCCCAATCTTGCTAGCGCTTCTGTTCCACGGTCTGCGGCGGGGCCGGGTTCACCAAGTCCAGGCCGAAGGTCTGGGGGAAGAGCTGTGTTATCTCCTCCACCGTCCAGATCCCGCTGCCCCTCTGGATGGTCCGGGCGGCCTCGGCCTCATTAAACAGAGAAATGCTCCCCCCGCTGCAGTGAAAGACCTTGCCGTTGATGTAACCCGCCTCGTCGCTGGCCAGATAGACGACCATGGGGGCGATGTCATCGGGGTGGTTACGCCCGGGCACCGGCCCGCTGGGCCGCGGCGGCTGCCCAGGGCTCGCCGCGCCGCTCGGTACCGACATGCCCACCGCTGCCCTGAGCGCACTGGGGGCGTTCTCGGGCACCGAGTCAGTCATGCGCGTCGAGGCCCCGGGGGAGATGCAGTTGCAGGTGATGCCGTAGCGCCCCAGGTCCTTCGCCACCACGTAGGTGAGGCCGGCGGTGCCTCCCTTAGCCGCCCCGTAGTTGGCCTGGCCGGAGTTGCCCCAGAGTCCGGTGATGGAGCTGAAGTTGATGATGCGCCCCGAGCGCTGCTGTCGCATCAAGATGGAGGCGGGCTTGATAGTGTTGAAGTGCCCCTTCAAGTGAGTCTTGATAACGGTGTCCCACTCGACCTCACCCATGTTGAAGATCATGCGGTCCAGCAGGATACCCGCCACGTTCACCAGTATGTCCAAACGCCCGAAGCTGTCCAGGGCGTTCTTGATAATGGCCTCGCCCCCGGCGGAAGTCTCCACGCCGTGGGAGTCGGCGACGGCCGTGCCGCCCGCGGCCTTGATCTCCTCCGCCACCTGACGGGACACCACGGGATCGGCGCCATCGCCGTTCACCCCGCAGCCCAGGTCGTTCACGACCACCTTGGCGCCCTCGGCCGCCATCAGCAGGGCGATGCCCCTGCCGATGCCCCTGCCAGCCCCGGTAACCACAGCCACCTTGCCCTTAAGCAGGTCAGCCATCGTGCTCTCCCCTCTTGGGCCTGTGCCTTACCTACACCTTATGACCCGGACGGTCTCATTGCTTCGACGCCACCACGGGCGCGGGGTTAACCAGTCCTTGGGCTAGGGTCTTGGGGACCGCCTCGATCAGCTCTTCCAGGGTCCACCGCCCCAACTTGTAGATGGTCTTGATGGGACGCGGGTAGGAAAGGAGCTCTATGCGGGGCCCGTCGACATGGAAGATCTGGCCATTGATGTTGGCGGCGGCGTCGCTGGCGAGGAAGACCACCATGGGCGCAATGTGGGCGGGGTCCGGGAACATGGCGTCGAAGTTCGTCACCTGTATGCCCGCCGCCCGGTCTCCCTGGGGGATGGTGGCCGTCAGCCTGGTCTTGGCGTTGGGCGAGATGGCGTTCACGGTGATGCCATAGCGCCCCAGCTCGCGGGAGACCACCCTGGTGAACCCGGCGATGCCCGCCTTGGCGGCGGCGTAGTTGGCCTGCCCAGCGTTGCCGAAGAGGCCAGAGTTAGATGTGAAGTTGATGATGCGCCCGGAGCGCTGCTGGCGCATGAGGATGGCGGCGGGCTTGGTGCAGGCGAAATGCCCCTTCAGGTGTACCGCCTGGACGCTGTCCCACTCCTCCTCCGTCATATTGAAGACCATGCGGTCGCGCAGGATCCCGGCGTTGTTGACCAGAATGTCGATACGCCCGAAGCTGTCCAGGGCGGTCTTGATGATGCGCTCGCCACCAGCCATGCTAGTGACGCTGTCCAGGCTGGCCACGGCAGCGCCGCCCAGCTTCTTTATCTCCTCCACCACGACTCCGGCCACGGACTTATCAGCGCCCTCGCCCGCACCGGAGCCCCCGAGGTCGTTCACCACCACCTTGGCCCCTTCTTTAGCCAAGAGCAGGGCGACCTCCCGGCCGATGCCCCGGCCAGCGCCGGTTACCACCGCTACTCGTCCCTTCACCATGTCAGGCATATACGGCGACCTCCTCTGGTCTCCCAGCCTCTGCGAGCCGTCCCTTCACCTGCCGCGCGCCGGCAGCGCCACCAAACCCGTGCCGGGGGTGGTCTTCTCGCCCTTGGCATTCTCCAGCCACATGTCGCACTCCACCAGGTTCTCGCCCTGCTCCTTCCACTTGCGCTTCACGGTCCCCTTGATCGTCACCTCGCTGGGGACGTGGCGCGCCCCGGAGATCAGGTTGTCGGGCTCGTCCATCCCCCGGTAGGAGCAGCCGACCTTCTTGACCAGGCCGTCGGGGCCGGCCAGGTCGCTCATCAGCTGACCCAGCCAGGCGAACTTGAGGGCCCCGTGGACAATGATGTTCTGCAGCGCCGTGCTCTGCGCGAAGGGCAGGTCATAATGGATCTCGTAGAAGTCGCCGGAGGCGCCAGCCCACTGGACCAGCTGCCGGGGGGTGGGCTTCTTCTTGAGCGATACGGGAAGCTCCTTCCCCACCTCCAAGTCCTCGAAATAATATTGCTTGGGCCTCGCGCCGGTCGTAGTCACCGCCTCCTCCTACTTGCCCTCATAGTGGAGCAAGGTGTTGCGGGCCTTCGCCACCACCCGACCTTGCATGTCTTTGAAGACGGTCTCCGTGGTCTGGATGATCATGCGGCCGATGCCGGGGCGGCCCTGGCGCTCCGTCAGGTCCACGATGCTGCTGGTGGCGCGCAGGACGTCGCCCGCCTTGACGGGCCGGACGTACTCCACGTCGTTGCCGCCGTTGAGAATGAGCTTGAACGGCATGACGAGGGTGCGCCGGCCGTCGTCGCCGGGGGCCACCCTCAGGCCGCCCATGCGCCCTCCGTGCCCTTCCAGTGAGAAGCCGTAGTTCGAGATCATGCCCGGCGGGGCGATCAGGGTGCCGTGGCGCGTCGTCTTGGCGTACTCCTGGTCATGGAAAATGGGGTTGGCATCGCCGATGGCCTCGGCCCAGCGCCGGATGGGCTCCCTCTCGATCTCAATGGTATAGCTGCCCAGCTCCCTGCCTATCCAAGCGCGCATCTCGTCGGTGATGACGGACTCAGCCATCCTGACCTCCTCAAGGCAGCCCCGCATTACCAGATACAGGACCGGCCAAGCGGGAAGTGTACACACCGCCCCTGGGGCTGTCAACGTGGGGCGGGTCCTACGCTATTCAGCCCGCGCAGCCGTTGTCGCTTTACCCTCGGCGCCCTGGCCTTGACACAGCCCACCCCTTGGGATAAAAGGGTTCACCGGTGCTGAGCAGCCAGGGTAGGCCGCGGGGGGCCTTTCCCGCGGGGCTGGCGCCACCGGCCCCCTGGCGAATGCACTGGAGAGAAACTATGGGTGAGCTAGACGGCAAGGTAGCCATCGTAACGGGGGCGGGACGGCTGCGGGGCATCGGCCGGGCGGCGGCGGTGGCCCTGGCTAGGCAGGGCGCCGACGTGGCCATCACCGGCACCGGACGCGACCCCAAGACCTTCCCGGAGGACGAAAAGCAAGCCGGGTGGCGCGACGTGGAGAGCACCGCGGAGCAGGTGCGGGCCCAGGGCCGCCGCGCCCTGCCCCTCACCGGCGACGTGGCCAACGCCAGAGATGTCCAGCGCATGGTCGAAGCCACCCTTAAGCAGTTTGGCCGCATTGACATCCTGGTCAACAACGCCGCCGCCGCCCGCGGGGCTGACCGGGCGCCGGTGACACAGCTCGACGAGAGCCTCTTCCGGCGCGTGCTGGAGGTGAAGGTCGTCGGCACCTTTCTCTTCTCCAAGGCGGTAGTGCCCACCCTGGTCAAACAGGGCGCGGGCGGCCGGATCATCAACGTCTCGTCCATCGCCGGCAAGCGTGGCGGCGCCAATGGCTCCGCCTACTCCGCCTCCAACTTCGGGGTGCAAGGCTTCACCCAGTCTCTGGCCATGGAGGTCGCGCGGCACGGCATTACGGTAAACGCCGTCTGCCCAGGCGTCACCGATACCTCCCGCATGGATAGCCTAGGCCGCGGCGACACCTGGGAGCAGCTCCTGGAACGCGTCCCCCTGCATCGGGCGGCGAGCGACGACGAGGTGGGGGCGCTAATCGCCTGGCTCTGCACCCCTACCGCGAGCTACATCACCGGTCAGTCCCTCAACTTCGACGGCGGCATGGTGATGTGGTAACGGGAGCACCTGGCCGCCCTTGACAGCCGTTAGGGGAAGGCCTACTGTAGATACGATAAGCACGCGCGACGTGCCATAGGCAGATCACGGGAGCTTGGGGAGCCAGGCTGAGAGGCCCCGCAGTCTCGGGGCGACCGTCGCACCTGATCTGGGTAATGCCAGCGTAGGGAAGCGATCTCACAGCGCTAGCCAAGAGGCAGGCCCCCACTCCCGTGGAGGCCTGCCTCTTTTTAGGCGCAGCGGAGCAGCTCATGGCCAGCGAGCCCGTGCTCCAGTTGACCGCGGTCGCCAAGGCCTACGCCAGCGGCCAGGGGGAGTTGCGCGTCCTCCAGGACGTCAGCCTCGCCGTGCGGCGGGGAGAGCTAGTCTCCCTAATCGGACCCAGCGGCTGCGGCAAGAGCACCGTGCTCAACGTCATCGCGGGCCTCGAGGAGCCGACGAGCGGGAGCGTGGCGCTCTCGACGGACGGCACTACATCCAGTGACGGCCAGCGCCTGGGCCGAGTGGCGTACATGCCTCAGAAAGACCTGCTGTTGCCCTGGCGGACCGTCCTGGGCAACGCGGTGCTGGGGCTGGAGGTGCAAGGCGTGGGCCTCAAGCTGGCCCGCCAGCGGGCGGAGGCGCTGCTGGACACCTTCGGCCTGAGCGGCTTCGCGCAGGAATACCCGCACAACCTCTCCGGCGGCATGCGCCAGCGGGTGGCCTTCTTGCGCACGATCCTGGCGGATAAGCCCCTGGTCCTCCTGGATGAGCCCTTCGGCGCCCTGGACGCCCTGACCCGGGCGGAGATGCAGGCGTGGTTGCTGGACCTCTGGGCGGGCGTGGGAAGAACCGGCGTCCTGGTCACTCACGACGTCGAGGAGGCGCTGTTGCTCTCGCACCGGGTCTACGTGCTCAGCGCCCGGCCCGCCCGCGTGCGGCAGGTGGTCGAGGTGCCGCTGCCATGGCCTCGGAGCCGCCGGATGGCGGCCACCACCGAATTCGCGGCCCTCAAGGCCTCTATCCTGGACGTGCTCTGGGACCAGGCGGGGGTGCTGCATGCTTAAGTCTGCCTGGGACCAGCCAGGGGCCACGGAGGTCGCCCAGGCGACGCCGGCCGCGCCTGGCCGCTGGCGCGCAGCCATCTGGCAGTGGCTGGCGCCGCTGCTGCTCTTGGCAGCCCTCGTGGGACTCTGGGAGCTGCTGGTGCGGGTCTTCCAGACCCCGCGCTGGCTGCTGCCGCCGCCCTCGGCCATCGGCCACGCGCTCGCCGCCAACAGCGCCCTGCTAGCCCGCCATGCCCTGGTGACCACACAGGAGGTGGCGGCGGGGTTCGCCGTGGCCCTGGCGACGGGCGTAGGGTTGGCGCTGGCCATCGCGTACTGGCGCGTGGCGGCCCGGGCCGTCTATCCCCTGGTTATCGCCTCCCAGACCATCCCCATCATCGCCATCGCTCCGCTCCTGCTCGTGTGGGTGGGATACGACCTACGGCCCAAGGTTATCGTGGTGGCCCTAATCTCCTTCTTCCCCATCGTGGTCAACATGGCGGACGGCCTGCGCGCCGTGGACCCGGAGATGGTGAACATGTTGCGCAGCCTGGGGGCCAGCCGCTGGCAGGTGTTCCGGAAGGTGCAGGTGCCCGGCTCCCTGCCGTACCTGTTCTCCGGGATCAAGATCGCGGCCGCCGCAAGCGTGATTGGCGCCGTCATCGGCGAGTGGGTGGGCGCCAGCGCGGGCCTGGGCTACCTCATGGTGCAGGCGGCGCCCCGGTTCCAGACCAGCCTGGTCTTCGCCGCCGTCCTGGTCCTTTCGGCCCTGGGCATCGCCTTGTTCCTACTGGTGGCGGGCGCGGAGCGGCTGGCGCTCCGCTGGCACCACAGCGCCAAGAGGGCCAAGGCGCTCGACCTCAACCCTTGAATCGCCTACAGGAGGCTTTCATGACTCGCTGGGCTCTTTACGCCGCCCTGCTGGTGAGCGCCGCGCTGCTGGCACTTGGGGCTTGCGGCGGGGGCGAGCCGGCCGTGACCAAGGTCAGCCTGGCGCTGGACTGGTACCCCAACTCCAACCACGCGGGGCTCTTCATCGCTAAAGAGAAAGGCTACCTCGAGGCCGAGGGCATCGACCTCACGCTCCACACCCCTGCCGGTCCCTCCACCGTGCTGCAGACCGTGGGCGCCGGCCGCGACGACTTCGGCATCAGCTACCAGCCAGACTTGCTCCTGGCGCGCGCGGCGGGCATCCCGGTGGTCTCCGTCGCGGGGCTGGTGCAGCACCCCCTGAACTCCGTGATGGCGCTGCGGACGTCGGGCATCGCCCGGCCCCGGGACTTGGTTGGCAAGAAGGTGGGCTATCCGGGCATCCCCCTCAACGAGCCGCTGCTCAAGACCATGGTGGAGAAGGACGGCGGCGACTTCAGCAAGGTGGAGCTGGTGAACGTGGGGTTCGATCTGGTGCCGGCGGTGCTCTCCAAACGCGTGGACGCCGTGGTGGGGGCCTACTGGACGCACGAGAACATCCTCATCGAGCAGCAGGGCCAGCAGGTAAACATCATGCACATGGAGGAGTGGGGCGTCCCCGACTTCTACGAGCTGGTGCTGGTGATAAGCGAAAAGACGCTTAACGAGCGCCCCGAAGTCGTCCGGCGCACCCTGCGGGCCATCCTGAAGGGCTACGCCGACGCCGCCGCAGACCTGGACGCCGCCGTGAACACCCTGGTCAAATCCAGCCCCGAGGTGGACCGCGCCCTGGAGGAGCGGGGCATCCGCCTGCTGGCGCCCGCCTGGACAGACGGCGTCCCCGCCTTCGGCTGGCAGACGGCTGAGCGCTGGCGCGGCTTCACGGCCTGGATGAGCGCCCAGAAGCAACTGGCCCAGCCGGTGGACGCGGACAAGGCCTTCACGAACCGCTTCGTCGAGGAGATCAGCAAGCGCTAGGAGCGGGGCCTCCTGGCGCGCCTTGACAGGCCCGCCCGCGGCGGCTTATCGTGAGAAGACTTGAAGAGTTCTAGCACTGTCTTGCGCCCTACGAAGGCGGCACATGCAAAACGATCTGCTCCACATCGCCGATAGGACCTTCCGGTCCCGGCTCATCGTCGGCACCGGCAAGTTTCGCTCCCTGGAGGAGATGACGGCAGCCCATGCCGCCTCCGGCGCCGAGCTGGTAACCGTCGCTATCCGGCGCCTGGACCTCGACAACCCCCAGAAGAAGACCCTCCTGGACCAGATCGACTGGACGCGCTACAGCGTGCTCCCCAACACCGCCGGCTCCCGCACCGCGGAGGAGGCGCTCTTCACCGCCCGCCTCGGGCGGGAGCTCACCGGCTCCACGTGGGTCAAGCTGGAGGTGATCCCGGACCCCAAATACCTGCTGCCCGACCCCATCGGGACCCTGGAGGCCGCCCGGCAGCTCCTGGCCGAAGGATTCGTGGTCCTGCCCTATATCCACGCCGACCCCGTCCTGGCACGCAGGCTCCAGGAGCTCGGCTGCGCCACGGTGATGCCTCTGGGCTCGCCCATCGGCTCGGGACGTGGCATCTTCACCCTGGAGGAGCTACAGATCATCGTTGAAAACGCCACCGTTCCCGTGGTGGTGGACGCGGGCCTGGGGGCGCCCTCCGACGCCTCGCTGGCGATGGAGATAGGCGCCGACGCCGTGCTGGTGAACACCGCCATCGCCCAGGCACGCGACCCGGCCCTGATGGCGGCGGCCTTCCGCCTGGGCGTGGAGGCGGGCCGCAAGGCGTTCCTGGCGGGCCGCATCCCCAAGAAAACCCACGCCGCGGCCTCCAGCCCCATGGAGGGCGTCGCCCAGCCGCGCTAGGGCGCCATGAAAGCAGCCCTGCCTCACCCCTGCCTGGCCCTGGTCACCGACCGCCATCTGCGCCCCCAGGGCGATCTAGTGGAGCGGGTGGCCATGGCCGTAGATGGCGGCGTGGGGATGGTGGAGCTGCGCGAGAGAGACCTCCCGGCGGGCGAGCTGCTGGCCCTGGCTCTCCGCCTGCGCGAGGTCACGGCCGGGAGGGCGCTGCTGGTGGTGAACGACCGCGCCGACGTCGCCCGGGCCTGCGCCGCTGACGGCGTCCACCTGCCGGAGGCGGGGCTAACTGTGGCCGCAGCCCGCCAGATCATGGGGCCAGGGATGCTGGTGGGACGGTCGGTGCACAGCGCGGCGGGCGCCAGGGAGGCCGCGGAGGCGGGCGCGGACTACCTGATAGTGGGCACCATCTTCCCTTCGCCCTCGAAGCCGGGGGTCCCCCCGGCGGGGGTGGCCCTTCTAGAGGCCGTGGCCGCCCAGGTGGAACTGCCGTTCCTGGCCATCGGCGGGGTTACCGCCCAGAACGCCGCCTCCGTCATCGTCGCCGGGGCCTGGGGCGCGGCTGTAATCTCGGCTATCCTGGCCTCTCCCGCGCCCGGCGTCGCGGCCCGGGAGTTGCTGCGCGAGCTACGGGCCCATGCTGTCGCCCGACCGGAGCGCCATGAACCTAGTGGTGAACGGAAAACCACGCCAATATGACGGGCCTCCTTCCCTCGCCGCCCTCCTGACGGCCCTGGAGGTGGACCGCCGCCGGGTGGCCGTGGCCCGCAACGGCGAGGTCCTGCGCCGGGAGGAGTACGCCCGGGTGGAGCTGCGGGACGGCGATACCCTGGAGATCGTCCACATGGTCGGGGGCGGGGCACACCTGGGCGCGCCCCACCTGGAAAGGACCTAGCGCATGGCGGGCTCTTATGACGTGATCGTCGTGGGCGGGGGAGCCATCGGCTGCGCCCTAGCCTACTACCTCTCCCGCGCCGGGGCGCGAGTGACAATCGTGGAGGCGGCCCATCCTGGCGCCGGGGCCTCGTCGGCCGCCGCCGGGATGCTGGCCCCCCTGGCCGAGGCCGACGAGGCGGGCCCCTTCCAAGACTTGGGGCTGGAGAGTCTGCGCCTCTTCCCAGGGCTGGTGGGAGAGCTGGAGGAGGCCACGGGCATCCGGCCCGACTTCGACCGCTGCGGTATCCTGCGTATCGCCACCACCCTGGAGGGCGCCGCGGCGTTGCAGAGCACCCGTGAGCGCACCCCCCAGGCCTTCCAGTTCCTCGAGGCCGCCGACCTGCGACGGCTGGAGCCAACCCTGACGCCTCAGGCCCTGGTCGGGACCTTGTCCATCCAGGAAGCGCAGGTGTCAGCCCCCCGCTTCACGCAAGCGCTGGCCGGCGCCGCGTCCCGACGCGGCGCCGTGCTCCAGTCCGGGGAGCCAGTAGTGGGCCTGCTGCGCCGGGGCGAGCGCGTCCTGGGAGTCGCCACCAGACAGGGGGAGCTGCGGGCTCCCCAGACGGTGATGGCGACCGGCGCTTGGACGGGTACCCTGCTGGGACAGCTCCTCGGGCAGCCCCTGCCCATCTTTCCCCGGAAGGGGCAGGCCCTGGCCCTAGGCGCCTCCCGGGCCCCGCTACGCCACATCGTCTTCGCCGAGGGTGGCTACCTCACGCCCAAGGCCGACGGCTCGCTGCTGGTGGGCGCCACCGACGAGGATGCGGGGTTCGATACCGACAACACCGTGGAGGGGATCCGCGGCCTGCTGGGGTTCGCCCACGTGATCGCGCCCGCCCTCGCCCACGCGCCCATCCGGCAGATGTGGGCCGGCCTGCGGCCCGGCTCCGGAGATGGCCTCCCCCTCCTGGGGCCCGTCCCGGGGGCGGAGGGCCTGTGGGTGGCCTCGGGCCACTACCGCAACGGCATCCTGCTGGCCCCCATAACCGGCAAGCTGATGGCGGAGTGGCTGCTGCAAGGACGCCCGAGCATCCCGCTGGAGCCCTTCTCACCCTCCCGCTTCGCGGCCCCGGCGCGCCCTTGATCCTGTAACCGTTCATCCTGAGCTTGTCGAAGGACTAGTCTCGAACCCATGACCGCGGGCATCGCCCACCCTTCCTCACTCCATAAGACCCACGTTTGCAGCACTATAGTCGCTGTGCTAGTATCGTGGCGTTTGGCAACCCAACGCCCGCGCGCTGCCCCGCACATTGAAGGAGCGCTTCCGTGAAAGTCCACGAATACCAGGCCAAGGCCCTCTTCGCCCAGTTCGGCATCCCCGTCCCCAAGGGGCGGGTCGCCGCCACGCCCGCCGCGGCGCGGGCCATCGCCCAGGAGCTGGGCGGCCGCGCGGTGGTGAAGGCGCAGGTCTACGCCGGCGGCAGGGGCAAGGCCGGGGGCGTGAAGCTGGTCGCCTCCCCACAGGAGGCGGAGCAGGTGGCGGAGCGGCTGCTGGGCAAGCCTCTGGTCACCCACCAGACCGGCCCCCAGGGGGTCATCGTGCGCCAGGTGCTGGTGGAGGAGGCCTCGGCCATCCAGAAGGAGCTCTACCTTGGCATCGCCATCGACCGGGCCAGCCAGCGCCCCGTGATGATGGCCAGCGAGGCGGGGGGCATGGACATCGAGGAGGTGGCGGCCAAGACACCGGAGAAGATCCTGCGCCAGCCCCTCGACCCCGTGGCCGGGTTCCAGCCCTACGTGTGGCGGCGGCTGGCCTACGGGATGAACGTGCCCGCCAACCTGGCGCGCCCGGCGGGGGCCATCATGGAGTCCCTCTACAAGCTCTTCCTCGCCAAGGACTGCTCCCTGGCGGAGATAAACCCCCTGGTCATCACCGCCGACGGGCGGGTGCTGGCCCTGGACGCCAAGCTGAACTTCGACGACAACGCCCTCTACCGTCAGGCCGATATCGCTGAGCTGCGGGACGACAGCGAGGAGGACCCCCTGGAGGTGGAGGCCACCAAGGCCGGCATCACCTACATCAAGCTGGACGGCACCGTGGGCTGCATGGTGAACGGCGCGGGGCTGGCCATGGCCACCATGGACATGGTGCTGCTCTCGGGGGCGCGGCCCGCCAACTTCCTGGATGTGGGCGGCGGCGCCAGCCACCAGCAGGTCCAGCAAGCCTTCAAGATTATCCTCAAGGACCCGTCCGTGGACCGCGTGCTCATCAACGTCTTCGGCGGCATCCTGCGCTGCGATATAGTCGCCACGGGCATCATCGAGGCCGCCAAGGAGCTGGGCGGTCTCAGGGTGCCCCTGGTGGTGAGGATGCAGGGCACCAACCGCGACGAGGGGAAAGCGCTGCTGGCCGCCAGCGGCCTCAAGATAACCCTAGCCGACGACCTGAAAACGGCGGCCCAGGCCGTGGTCGCGGCCAAGAAGTGACTGCTACGCCAATGCCACATCGTTTCCCAGCCGCCCGCGACCATCCCCCTGGCCCCCTTCCTAGCCAGGAAGGGGGTAGTTTCAAAGGGAGAGAATCCCGAGGGTCGGGACTCTGCACTCCCTCAAATGTCGGCAGGATGCCATTTTGTGCAAAGCCGGGGATAGCCATGACATTGCACGCTCGCCGCGATGCCCATTAAGCAGATAAGCGAAGAGGTCGAGATCGTTGACCTGGACCGCACCCCCAAGGCCCGCGCCCTCTGGGTGGGCCTCATCGCCCAGACCAGCGGCCTGTGGGAGTGGTACGGCAAACTTCAGAACCCCTTCCCTCCCAAGGTGGAGTTCATGATCGGCAAGCACTATATCCTGCGCCGCCGCAACGGCAAGGAGGGCCAGGTCAGCATCCGCAGCGTGGACGCCTCGCCCTACAGTGTGACCTTCGACTTCTGGGGCGAAGGGCCCCCGCCGGGCACCGAGTAAGCAGAGCCGAGTTCTAGGAGCGAACCGTGAGCATCCTGGTGAACGAAAAGACCCGCGTGGTGGTGCAAGGGATCACCGGCAACGAAGGCAGCTTCCACGCCCGGCGCTGCCTGGAGTACGGCACCCAGGTGGTGGCGGGCGTCACCCCTGGCCGCGGGGGCCAGCAGTTCGATGACAAGATCCCCATCTTC
>SHYM01000032.1 GCA_009692805.1 Dehalococcoidia bacterium
GACCTGTATTTCGCCATCGCCATCTCCGGCGCCAGCCAGCACCTGGCCGGCATCTCCGGGGCCAAGAACGTGGTCGCCATTAACAAGGACCCCGAAGCCAACATGTTCAAGGAGGCGCGCTGGGGGATTGTCGGGGACTGGAAGCAGGTGGTGCCCGCCCTGACACAGGCCTGCAAGGAGCTGCTGGGCAAATAGCGTCTCCCCAGGTAGAGCATGCGGCGCGCAAGGTAGATTCCCGACCCGCTCCTTCAAGGGCCTTGCACCAAAAGTGGCTCTACACCGCTTGCACCCAGTCTTTGATCTGGGTTACGACCGTCCCCCTGGCCCCCTTCCTGGCCAGGAAGGGGGTAGTTTGAAAGGGAGAGAAGGGGGACACCCCCTTCGACCCCCGGGCAGAGGGAAGGCCCCTCTGCACTCTCCTCTAGGAGATTTTGCCAGATTTGCCGGACTTTTGGACCAAAGCCCTTGAAGGGAGAGGGAAGGGGCGAAGGGTGCACGTGGGCTGGGCACTGGGCCCAACCGGCGGGGAACCCCACCAGCGCTACCACCCTCGCCCCGCGCCGCAGCCTAAGTCCCCGGGTATAATACCCTTGGCATTTTGGTTTTCAGCCGTGTCTGCGAAGGGTAATGCGATGGACAGCGATTTCCGCGTTGACATAAACGAGGTCATCAAGAACCTGGAGAGCGCTGACGTCGTCTCCTTCTTCTTCCCCCTGCTGCGCAAGACTCTCCTCCTGGATATGCGCTCCGATAGTGTGGATGGCCCTCTGGTGCGGGTAGTGCCGATGGTGGACAACATCGAGGAGCGCTTCCGCAGCCTGAGGCGAATGCGGCCCCGCTTTGCCCGGCCCGAGAGCATCACTGTAATCCCCTGGCCCAAGTACGTGGGTGGCTTGGTGCGCAGCGGCCTCTGGGACCGCATAGTGCGCCGCTTCGCCGATCAGGGCCACGCCGAGGCCGTCCGGGCTTGCCAGGAGGCGCTGGACGAGCTCTTCGAGCTGGAGCGGCAGGAGCTGGCCAACGCCATCAGCGGGGACAAGTACCAATCTCTCTGGGAACGCACCAAGAAACCGTGAGGGCGCCATCCCCGGTCGCCGTGCGCCTCGCGGCGTCGGCGGCCGACCACGAGGCGGCCCTGGCCATGCGCCTGCGGGTCTTCGTCGAGGAGCAGGGGGTGCCCGCCGAGGAAGAGCGGGACGGCTACGACGCCCAGGCGGTCCACGCGGTGGCGGTGCTTGACGGCGTGGTGGTAGGCACCGGCCGCCTGGTGCTCCTGGACGAAGGCGCCGGCAAGATCGGGCGCATGGCCGTCGAGCGCCAGCTCAGGCGCCGGGGCATCGGTGGGCGCATCCTGGGGTTCCTGGAGGCCGAGGCCAAGCGCCGGGGCCTGGCCGAGGCGGTTCTTCACGCCCAGACCTATGTTCAGGGATTCTACGCCGACCACGGCTACGTGGCTGAGGGCGACGTTTTCCTGGAGGCGGGCATCCCTCACATCGCGATGCGCAAGCGCCTCGTCGGCGCCACGGAGCGGGCCCGTCAGGGGAAGAGGTCGCGGACTGAGGCCGCGGGGGCCGTCGGCTCCCCCAGGGACTTGTAGGACTCGGGCGACCCGTAGTCCCTCACCCGCACCACCACCGGCATCGGCAGGGCGTGGCCGAACATGAGCGCTTGTTGCTTGCTGTCCAGCTTGGCCAGCACCCCCCGCAGCTCGGAGCGTCCGGAGGCCCCCGCCAGCACCGCCTCCACATCGCGCTCGTTGTCGAGCTGGCAGACGATCTTGGTCCCCACCTGGCTGAGCACCTCCCCGTCGATGGCGCTGGGCCGCTGGTCGATGACTAGGAGAGCGACGTTGTATTTGCGCCCTTCGCGGGCGATGGTGCCGAAGATGGTCTGGTGCGCCAATTCGGGGCTCAGGAACTTGTGGGCCTCCTCGATGGTGATCATCAGGGGTTGGGGACGGGGGGCGCCGGTGCCCTGGCGCTCTTCCGTGAGCTTTTTGTAGCGGTCGAAGATCCGCCGGGTGAGGACGTTGGCCACTAGGATATAGGCTTCCAGGCTACTGTGGCCGCCGAACTCCAGCACCACGTGGGTGCCCCGCTGAAGGTAGTCCAGGAGGCGCTGGACGGCGTTGTCCCGGGGTTCAGGGACCAGGAAGGGGCATCGCCCGGCCAGCCCCTGGAGCCGCCGGAAAAGGCCCGCCAGGGCGGACTCGTGGGCCTCGATGCCTCCCGCCAATTCCCGGAGCCGCTCCCTGGTTGTCTGCTCTGCGGCCGCCTCGGCCAGCACCTCTTTGAGCCAGCCCCTGCCATAACGCCGCGCCAGGAGCTGGACCGAGTCCAGCATGGGCTGGGTGAGGTCCAGGGTCTCCCGCAGGGTCACGATATCTTCTGGCTCGATGTCGGAGTACCCGATCTCCACCACGAAGTCGGGCTGCACCTTGCGCCGGCGGGAGCTGGCTTCGTCCAGGGAGAAAATGGCCACCCGGGAGGGGAAGAGCTGCTTGAGGCCCTTTACGGTCCGTCCGTCGCGCCCCTCCGAGGAGCCCTCCCAGCCGTACTCGTTGTGCATGTCGAAGACCAGGTTGGTGGCCGCACCCTTCTGGAGAATGCCGATGAGCAGCAGCCGCGTCAAGAAGGTCTTGCCCGTCCCGCTCTTGCCGAACACACCATTGGAGCGCTCCGTGAACTTCCCTAGGTCTAGCGCCACCTGCACCTCCATCTCCAGGGGGGTGCCCACGGTGAAGTGGCGGGGGTGCTTGGCGTCCTCGGCCCCGAACACCACCTCCACGTCCTGGGCCGAAGCCTTCAAAACTGGGGCGAAGTGGGCGGGGATGGTGCGCGCCGGCTGCAATCCAGAGTCCGTCCGTGGTGCCGCTGTTGAGTCCGTTCGTGGTGAGCCCGTCGAACCACGCAGGGCGGGCGAGGGTAGCATCAAACTGGGCACCACCTTCAGCACGGCGAAGGTGGCGGTGCCGGCCAGGACGCGGGCGCTGAAGCTGTCGGCGCGGTCGGGCGGCGTTTTCGCCAGCCGCTCGTCCAGGGCATCCAAGGAGATATCGGTGATCATGCCGAAGAAGCGGGCGCTCTGCCCCTGGATGGCCACGTAGTGGCCCACCCGGACGTCCTCCAGGGAGGCATCGGGGTCCAGGCGCACCTCCAGCCCCTTCTCCAGGGAGCCGCCAATGACGGCGCCCAACCGCGCCGCTGCCGCTGGCCCTAGGTCTTCGAAGGTGGGCTCAGGTTTACGGATATCTTCCAAGGTGGTAGCCTCAGCTTCTGGTCACCCAAGCCGCTTCGCCGCCGACTCTAGGCGCGCTGGCTGTGGGGTCTATTCATACCGTCGTGCTCCGGCCAGCTCGTCGAAGCGCAGGGCGCGTGCCTCGGCGATCTCTATCGTCTCTTGCTTGAACCCCCAATTGCGCCCATACCGCGCCACCAGGTCTTCTAGGGTCAGAAGCCCTGGGAACAAAATGACGGCGTACTCCCACCACACCGTCGTTTCGCCTTTGACGATAAGATCATCACACGTTCCGACCAGGCCGGGCGCATCGCCCTTGCCCGTGACTTGGATGAAGCGCTTGGGGTAACAACCGTCGGCGACGTTGCTTTTGATGACCGCTCTGACGGCTGCACGAAGGGTCTGTGGTTGTGGTAGGGCACGCATGATCTTCACCTGGTTACCACTACTTCGCCAACCGCCGCAACGCCGACTCCAGCCGCGCCGGGTCGCGGGCCAGGAGCACCGCCAGCCGCTTGCCCGCCCGCAGCAGGAACGCCTCGGGGTCGCGCTGGCCCTCCGCCAGCAGCCGCAAGCAGGCGGCCGCCGCCTCCTCGGCCAGGTCCGGCGCGGCTGAGAGGAGCAGCGGCAAGAAGTCGAGGCTGGCGGCCAGAGCCTGGGCTACGTCCGCCTCCGGCGGACACTCCTGGACGAAGCCGTACAGGGGCGCCGGCCTAGGGGCGAGGCCGACGCGCATACCCTCCCCAGCGTCGTGGGCGACTACCGCCGCCTCGAAGGTGGTGGCGAGGAGCTTCGATAGATGAGGCTCCTCGCGCAGGACGGCGGCGCCATCGCGGAGCTCCCAGCCCGTCGCCACCGGCAGCCGGCCCTCCACGGACTCGGTCTTGGAGCCCATGACCACGGCGTAGATGCCAGGATTGGCCACTCCGGCGCTGGAGGAAAGAGTGGGGCCTTCGGCGCGCACCAGGGCGCCCAGGGGCGGTGGGCGGTGCAGCTCCTGGGCCTGGGCGGTGAAGGAGCGGGTGCTGGCGGCCAGAATCTGGCCGAGCCGCTTGCCCTGGGCGTCCGTAGAGTCCCTGCTCATGGCACTCTTTAGGGCCCCTCTCGGTCCACGGCGCACAGGGGGCAGCGGTTGTGGGAGAGGGCCTGCCACCAGGCCTTGTGCTCCTCGCTGCGGTCGGCCGCCTCATCGGGTAGAACGAAGCGATGCGCGCCGACCTCCTCGCACTCGTAGGCAACATCGTTCTTCTGCTTGGGCTCCAGGGAGCGGATCAGCCGTCCCACATAGCGTACCTTCGACACCGTGCCGCCTCCTTCAGTGGTCTGTCGCCCGAACAGATGACCCGTTCGCCCTGAGCCTATCGAAGGGCCCTGCCTTACATACCCATTCTCATTACAGCTCTTAGAATGACGACACCCCCTTTACAGCCAGCGCGTGCGCTTGCTCTCGCTCTTGCCGGAGGTGGTGCGGGAGAGCTTGCTCTCCGCCAGGGCGCTGTCCACGGCGCGCCAGAACGCCTCCCGGTCGGCCCCGGAGACCACGGCCTGCTCGTTGGCCTCGATTAAGGCTCGTGGGTAGCCGTAGCCGCGGCGACACTGGTCGAGGATCACGGCGTGGGCCAGGTCGAGCCGCGCCGGGTCCTGGGCGACCCACTCTGGCAGCTCGACGCGGCCGATCTCGTCCTCGCTCCGCAGGTAGAAGAAACACACCCCCTGGCCCGCCGGGTCGTAGTGCTGGCTCACCACCCGGGAGCGGCTGGCGAAGAGGGCGGAGCGCTGGCTGGGCGCGAGCAGCCGGTCAAACAGCAGGCGGTCGGCGAGCCCGCCCACGGCGTCGCACTCGCGGCGCCCTTGAGGCGCCGTCACGCAGGCCCGGCATCCGCCTGCGGCGGATGGGCGCGACGCGGCGCAGTGGCGGTCGCAGTCAGGCCCGGGCTCGTGGGGACAGCAAGCCAACCGCAGGGCGCTGACGACCTCTCTGGCGCCGGGGAAGCTGATATAGCTGGCGACGGCCAGGGATGGCCGGCCCTGGGCCAGGGCCTCCAGACGGGCGAGCTGGACGAGGATGCCATCGTGCACAAGGGCCTTGCGCACGAACTCCGGCTCCGCGGCCGCCAGGCCCCAGAGAATCAGAGAGCCGTCCAACAGCCCCACCGTGGGGACGTCGGCAGGCGTGGCCTCCAGGGCGTCGGCCAGGGCCGCCACCTCCTCGACCATGCGCTTGGCCGCCAGCACCGCGCCCCGCACCGACTCCTCGCGCGCAGCCCCGGCAGGATCGGCGATGACGGACTCCTCGCCGGTGTAGAGGCGGGGGTGGCTGGAGAGGTCAGCGGTAGCCCCCACGCCGTAGGTGAGGGCGACGGTGCCGATGTTGATAAGGTGACAGCTCACTGGCATGTGGCGGTCCACGTCGATGTGGGAGCCGTCGGTGGCGATGATGGTGTAATCGGGAGGGCAGGGCGGCGCTGGGTAGGTTGCCGCCGGGGCATCCAGCAGGCGCGGCGCCAGCCAGGTGACCTTGCCGGCCGATTTCTCCATGCGCGCAGCCAGGGCTACCCTGTCCACCTGCTCCAGGGTCGCCAGCGCCCGTTCCAGCCGCTGTCCCGATTCTCGGGACTGCCGCTGGAACTCCTGGGCCATCCCCTCAATCTGGGCGATGACATCGGTCAGGCGGAGGGTCATGAGCATCCCACCTCAGGGTTTTCCTCTCTCCCGGAGGGAGAGTATTGGGGTGAGGACCGCTCTAGCGCAGCACCCGCTCGTCGCCGACCCGGCGCGTCACCCGCGTCTGGTCCAGGTGTTCCAGGAAGCCCTGGGCGTACTTGCGGCTGGTGCCGAAGAGGTCTCGCACCTGGGCCAGGGTGATGGTGTCGTGGGCCTTAAGGTAGTCTACCACCCTCTGCACCATCTCACGGTAGGCGCGGGCGCCGAAGACCATCCCGTCGGTTACCTTGACCGCCTGTTCTCGCTCCAGGGCCACCGCCAGCAGCTCCGGGTCGGGTCCCGACGAATCGGGACTGGGAGGCGAATAGGGGTTCGCCTCCAGGGCATCGAGGAAGGCCCGCAGGCGGGACTCCTGGGCCGCCGAGAGGCGCACCTCCTGCCCGGGCAGGCGTATCGAGGGCCCGCGCTCCTGTAGGGCGCCCGCCTGGACCAGGGCCGCCAGCGCCTCATCGCCACCCCGCGGCAGCCCCAAGCGGCTTTTGAGCTCTTCCCTGGGCATCCCCCAGCGCAGTGGGAACTGACGGTGGTGGGCCTCCACCTCCGCCCGCGCCCTGGCCGATACGCGCTCCCAGCCCGCGGTTGAGATGAGATAGGTCGCGGCGCCACCCAGGGAGCGCACGCGCCCCGACCCGGTGAGGCCGGCTAGCGCCGGGCGCGCCTGGGGCACCGGGAGGCCACTGCGCTCCAGGAGCGCCGTCTCCTCCAGCACCCCCTGGGCCTCCAGGGTCTTGAGCAGTATATCGTCGGGCGCGCCTCGCTCCACCGCCGCCAGCGCCACCAGGGCGCCCTCATCCCGGCGCCGGTGCCGGCGGGCGTGGGGCTCCAGCACGGTGCCGCCGCCCAGGGTGGCGCTGGGCGAGCGCAGGATGAATAAATCGCCCCGCGCCAAAGCGAGAGGCCGGTCCAGGCGGAGCTGGGCCAGGGCAGTCTCGCCGGGTTTAAGCTCGTCCCGGTCCAGGAGACGGGTCCGGGCCAACGCCTCGGCCGACCCGCTGTGGAAGTTGACCTCGGCGTTGTGCTTGAGGGGGGACGCCTCGGCTAGGAGGCGCAGCCGCACGTCGGCCGCCTCCGTGGGCTTGAGCAACCCCGGCAGCGTGAGCACCATGCCGCGGGCCAGGTCGCCCTTGGCCAGGCCCGTCAGGTTCACCGCCGTCCGCGCCCCCGGCTCCGCCCGCTCCACCTTCTGGCGGTGGGTCTGCAGCCCCCTGATGCGGGCGCGCAGCCCGCCCGGCGCCACCTCCACCTCTTGGCCTATTTCCAGATGGCCGCCGCTGAGGGTGCCGGTGACCACGGTGCCGAAACCGGCGATGGTGAAGACGCGGTCTATGGGCAGGCGCGGACGCCCTAAGTCCTGACGCCCGGGGCACTCCTCCAGCAGGCGGTCGGTGACCGCCAGCAGCTCGGGCAGCCCCTCCCTGGTCACCGACGATACCGCCACCTGGGGCGCTGCCTCCAGAGCGGTGCCTATCACCGCGGCCCGCACATCCTCCTGCACCAGGGCCAGCCAGTCGGCGTCCACCAGCTCGCGTTTGCTGACCACTAGGACGCCGCTCTTGACCTGGAGCAGGTCCAGGATGGCGAGGTGCTCGCGGGTCTGGGGCATCACCCCCTCGTCAGCGGCGATGACCAGCCACGCCAGGTCGATACCGCCGGCGCCGGCGAGCATGTTCTTGATGAAGCGCTCGTGGCCGGGCACGTCCACGATGCTTACATCGCGGCCGCTGGGCAGCGTCAGCCAGGAGAAGCCCAGGTCTATGGTCATGCCCCGCTCCTGCTCCTCCTGGAGGCGGTCGGGGTCGACGCCGGTGAGGGCTTTCACCAGGGTGGACTTGCCGTGGTCCACGTGGCCGGCGGTGCCGATGACGAACATGGCGAACCTCTGTTCTCAGGGGCGAGTATAGCAGCGTCTGCTCGCATGCTACAATCGGTCAGATGGTCCTCGCAAGGCAACAGGGGAGGCGGCATGGACTTTTTTGATGTGGTGCACACCCAGCGCTCGATCCGGCGCTTCAAGCCCGACCCGGTGCCGGAGGAGGCGCTCTGGAAGATGCTCGACGCCGCCATCCGGGCGCCCAGCGGCTCCAATCTGCAGCCCTGGATCTGGCTCGTGGTGCGCGACCAGACCAAGCGCGAGGTCCTGGCCCAGACCGTGCGGGCGCGCTTCGACTCCGGCGGCCGCCTGGAGCAGATGCGCCAGCGCGCCCAGAAGATGGAGGACGCCAGCCAGCGGCGGATGTTGCTCCGCGCCGCCGATTTCTTCGCCAACGTGGCCCAGGCGCCGGTGCTGATCATCCCCTGCCTGGTAGGGGTGACATCGCCCACCGCGGACGCCCGCAGCTTGCTAGCCGGCTCCTCCATCTACGGGGCGGTGCAGAACCTGATGCTGGCCGCCCGCGCCCAAGGGCTCGGCACCGTGCTGACCACCTTTCAGGCCAGCATCGAGGACGTCCTGCGCAAGGAGTTCCACCTGCCGGAAGGGGCGGTGCCGGTCTGCATCGTCCCCGTGGGCTATCCCGATGGGCAGCGCTTCGGCCCCACGACCCGCAAGCCCCCCGAGGCCGTCACCCACTGGGACGATTGGGGCGCGCTAAAGGCGCGGGCGTGAGGGCTGTCAGTCCGGCAGGAAGCGCACGAAGGCCTCGTTGCCCAGGAGCCGGCCGCGCGGCGTGAGCCGCAGGGCATCCGGCGTCAGCTCCACCAGCCCCACGGCGGTCAGCTCGGCAACCTGCGCGCCGTAGACCTGGACCAGGTCGCGCCCAGAGCGCCGCCGGAAGTCCGCCAGCGACACCCCCTCGGACAGCCGCAGCCCCATGATCATCGTATCGGCCAGGTCCGTGGCGAGCGGGACGGCCTCGGCCTCGGATAGGAGAGGGCTGATGCTATGGGGGTCCCAGACCGTCGTCTCGGCGCCCTTAGTCCCTTCGACGTTGCTCAGGCGCTCGATGTATTGCCGGGGCGACTTCAGGACGGCGAAGCGCCAGCCCCGGTAGTGGGAGTGGGCTCCGGGCCCCAGCCCCAGGTAAGGTCCGTTGCGCCAGTAGACCAGGTTGTGGCGGCAGCGCCGGCCTGGATGGGCCCAGTTTGACACCTCGTAGTGCTCGTAGCCGGCTTTGGCCAGCAGCTCCTCGGCCAGCAAGTACATGTCGGCCTGAGCGTCTGAGTCGGGCGCGCTCACTCGGCCCAGGCCGACGGCCTTGCCCAGGGGCGTCTCCTCCTCCACGGTGAGGGCGTAACAGGAAAGGTGCTCGGGCGCCAACTCCAGGGCGCCTTCAAGCGTCGCGCGCCAGCGGGCCAGGGGCTGGCCTGGCAGGCCCAGGATAAAGTCGAGGTTGATGTTGTCGAAGCCCGCGGAGCGGCCCAGGCGGTAGGCGCGGCGCGCCTCTTCGGCGCTGTGGCGGCGTCCCAGCCAGGTTAGCTCGTCGTCGTGGAGGCTCTGGACCCCGAAGCTGAGGCGGTTCACGCCCGCCTCGCGATAGGTGGCCAGGTGCTGCACATCCACCGTGCCGGGGTTGGCCTCCATGCTCACCTCGGCGTCGGGGGCGATAGCAAAGGCGCGGCGGCAGTCGTCCAGGAGCCGGCCGATCTGACCCCCGCTCAGCAGGCTGGGCGTGCCACCGCCGAAAAAGACCGTGCCGACAGGCGGATGGCCCGTGGCCTCGCCCCAGAGGTTAATCTCGCGCCCCAGGGCCTCCACAAAAGGAGGGATCAGGCTGCTCAAGCCGCGATAGGAGTTGAAGTCGCAGTAATGGCACTTGGTCTGGCAGAAAGGTACGTGCAGGTACAAGGCCAGGGGGTCGCGCGGGGCGACGGCCTGAGCTTGGGGCCGACTACCCGCCAGCGTCTTCATGCCGCCATTCTACCCCATGGGCCGCGCCAAGCTGGCCGCTGGGGGCAGCATAGGCAAACGTTGCCTTATCAGAGGGCGTGGCACGCCATCATTTCTCCGCCCGCACACCGTTGACATAGCGGCTTATGGCATGCTAGACTAGGCAATACGTTGCTGCTACGGGTGCTCCGCTCCTGGGAGCGGGGCACTTGTATTTATTTCTCCCGAAAGGGGGTAGGGGGATGCTGGCGAAACAGGGGCTGTACGACCCCGAGCACGAGCACGATAGCTGTGGCGTGGGGATCGTGGCCAACATCCGTGGCGAGCGCTCCCACGACATTGTCCGCAAGGGGCTGGACGTCCTCATCAACCTGGCCCATCGGGGCGCCTGCGGGTGCGACCCCGAGACCGGCGATGGCGCGGGGCTCCTGGTCCAGGTGCCTTTTGAGTTCTTCAAGCAGGAGTGCAAGGCCCTCGGTATCCCCTTGCCGGAACCCGGCGGCTACAGCGTCGGTATGGTGTTCCTCCCTCGCGACCCCGTGCAGCGCTTCCGCTGCGAGGAGGTCTTCGAGAGGGTGGTGGCGGAGGAGGGGCAGCGCGTGCTGGGCTGGCGTGACGTGCCCGTGGACCCCAGTGCCATCGGGGCCGGCGCCCGAGAGGTGCGGCCCTACATCCGGCAGGTGTTCGTCGGCCCGGGCCCGGGGACACGCACCGAGGCCGAGCTGGAGCGGAAGCTCTACGTCATCCGCCGGGTGGTGGAGAGGGAGGTCAAGGATTCGGGGCTGAGCCAGAAGGACTATTTCTACATCCCCAGCCTCTCGACCAATCGCATCGTCTACAAGGGCCTGCTGATGGCGGCCCAGTTGGAGTCGTTCTATCCGGATCTGTCGGACCCCGCCCTCATCAGCTCCTTCGCCTTGATCCATTCCCGCTTCAGCACCAACACCCTGGGCTCCTGGCGGCTGGCGCACCCCTATCGCATGCTGCTCCACAACGGGGAGATCAACACCCTGCGCGGCAACACCAACTGGATGGTGGCCCGCCAGGGCATGTTCTCCTCGGAGCTGTTTGGCGCCGACATGAAGAAGCTCTACCCCATCATCGAGTCCGGACAGAGCGACACCGCCTGCATCGACAACGCCCTGGAGCTGCTGGTGGCCACCGGCCGCTCCCTGCCCCATGCGATGGCGATGTTGATACCCGAGGCCTGGGGCGACCAGGTCGAGATGCCGGAGGGAAAGCGCGCCTTCTACGAATATCACTCCTGCCTGATGGAGCCCTGGGACGGCCCCGCCCTCATCGCCTTCACCGACGGTCGCAGCGTGGGAGCGGTCCTGGACCGCAACGGGCTGCGGCCATTCCGCTACCTTGTCACCACGGACGGCCTCCTGGTAATGGCGTCGGAGGTCGGCGTCCTGGATATCCCGGCCGAGAAGGTGCTGTACAAGGCGCGCCTAGAACCGGGGCGCATGTTCCTCTTGGACACGGTGCAGGGGCGGATCATCGACGACGCGGAGATCAAGGCGAGCCTGGCTGGGCGGCGGCCCTATGGGCAGTGGCTGCGGGAGCAGGCGATGGCCCTAGACCAGCTGCCCGAGCCCGCCCGTGTGCAGGGGCATGACTACTCCACGCTGCTAACCCGCCAGCAGGCCTTCGGCTACACCGCCGAGGAGCTGCGGATGCTGCTGGAGCCCATGGGGGCCAGCGGGCAGGAGCCCGTGGGCTCCATGGGGAACGACATACCCCTGGCCGTCCTCTCCGACCGGCCCCAGCCGCTTTTCAACTACTTCCGACAGCTCTTCGCCCAGGTCACCAACCCGCCCTTGGACGGGATCCGCGAGGAGCTGGTGACCTCCCTGGCGGCCTTCGTGGGGTCGGAGCAGAACCTCTTCGAGGAGACGCCCCGCCACTGCCGCCAGTTGGAGCTGAAGTCGCCGGTGCTGACCAACCGGGAGATGGAGCAGGTGCGGGGGCTAGCCTTGGAGGGCCTCAGGTCTTTCACCCTACTGACCCTATTCGACCCGCGTGGCGGCGAGGGCGCCTCGTCTAAGAGCGCGGGGGGCTCGGGGCAAGCCCTGGAGGCGGCGCTGGAGGAGCTGTGCCGCAAGGCCTCCAAAGCGGTGGCGGACGGCTATAACATCCTCATTCTCTCAGACCGCGGGGTGGACCGGGACCACGCCCCCATACCCAGCCTCCTGGCGACCTCGGCGGTGCACCATCACCTGATCCGCGAGGGAACCCGCACCAAGGTGGGCCTGGTCGTGGAATCGGGAGAGCCCCGCGAGGTAATGCATTTCTGTCTGCTCCTCGGATACGGGGCGGCAGCGGTCAATCCCTACCTGGCCTTCGAGACGGTCGCCAACCTGGCACGCACCAGCGAGCTAGACGGCAAGGAGATCGACCCCAAGACCGCCGAGAAGAACTTCATCAAGTCCATCAACAAGGGCATCCTCAAGGTCATGTCGAAGATGGGGATCTCCACCGTGCAGAGCTACCGCGGCGCCCAGGTCTTCGAGGCCATCGGGTTGAGCCAGCGACTGGTGGACCGCTACTTTACCTGGACGCCCTCGCGCATTGAGGGGATCGGCCTGGATGTGGTCCAGCGGGAGGCGCTGGCGCGCCACGCCGGCGCCTACCCCGAGGTCAGGCTGCCGGGCGCCCTGGACCTGGACGTAGGCGGGGTCTACCAGTGGCGACGGGACGGCGAGCACCACATGTGGAACCCGGAGAGCATCGCCCGCATGCAGCAGGCGGTGCGCACCAACAGCTATAAGACGTACCAGGATTTCGCGGAGCTTATCGATGGGGAGAATGCGCGCCTTTGCACCCTGCGGGGGCTGCTGGGGTTCAAGGCCCTGGACAAGCCCATACCCCTAGAGGAGGTCGAGCCGGCTAAAGAGATCGTCAAGCGCTTCGCCACCGGCGCCATCTCCCTGGGGGCCATCAGCCGCGAGGCCCACGAGACCCTGGCCATCGCCACCAACCGCATCGGGGCCAGGAGCAACACCGGCGAGGGGGGAGAGGACTACCGGCGCTTCCAGCGCGACCCCAACGGCGACTGGCGGAACAGCGCCATGAAGCAGGTGGCCTCGGGCCGCTTCGGCGTCACCATCAACTATCTGGTGAACGCCAGCGACCTGCAGATCAAGATGGCCCAGGGCTCCAAGCCCGGGGAGGGCGGGCAGCTCCCCGGCCATAAGGTGGACGACTACATAGGCTGGATCCGCCACTCCACGCCCGGGGTGGAGCTGATCTCGCCGCCGCCGCACCACGATATCTACTCCATCGAGGACCTGGCGCAGCTCATCCACGACCTGAAGAACGCCAATCGCCAGGCGCGCATCCACGTGAAGCTGGTGGCGGAGGTGGGGGTGGGGACAATCGCCGCCGGGGTCTCCAAGGCCCACGCCGACGTCGTGCTCATCAGCGGAGACAGCGGCGGCACCGGGGCCTCCCCCGAGTCCTCCATCAAGCACGCCGGCATCCCT
Organism: Dehalococcoidia bacterium; assembly: GCA_009692805.1. Lineage (GTDB taxonomy): Bacteria > Chloroflexota > Dehalococcoidia > SHYM01 > SHYM01 > SHYM01. Next base: position 13,276 of record SHYM01000032.1, read on the forward strand.
TGGGAGCTGGGGCTGGCCGAGACGCAGCAGGTGCTGGTGCTGAACGACCTGAGGGGGCGCATCGTGGTGCAGACCGACGGCCAGCTCAAGACCGGCCGCGATGTCGCCATCGCCTGTCTGCTGGGCGCGGAGGAGTTCGGCTTCGCCACGGCGCCGCTGATCGCCCTGGGCTGCATCATGCTGCGCAAGTGTCACCTTAACACCTGCTCGGTGGGGATCGCCACCCACGACCCGGCGCTGCGCCAGCGCTTCGCCGGCCAGCCCGAGCACGTGATCAACTACTTCTTCTTCCTGGCGGAGCACCTGCGGGAGATCATGGCCAACCTGGGTTTCCGCACCGTCAACGAGATGGTGGGCCGCATGGACCGCCTCGACACCCGCAGGGCCATCGAACACTGGAAGGCCAGGGGCGTGGACCTGTCCCGGCTGCTCCAGAAGCCAGAGGCGCTGCCCCAGGTCGCCACCTACTGCAGCCAGAAACAGGACCACGGCCTGGAGAACGCCCTGGACCTCCAGCTAATCGCCTTGGCCCAGGACGCCCTGGAGGGCAAGCGCCCGGTTCGCATCGAGCTCCCGATCCGTAACTCCAACCGTACCGTGGGCGCGATGCTGAGCGGTGAGGTGGCGAAGCGTTATGGCGAGGCGGGCCTGCCGGACGACACCATCCGGTGCAATTTCAAGGGCTCGGCGGGCCAGAGCTTCGGCGCCTTCCTGGCCAAGGGTATCTCCCTGACGGTAGAGGGGGATGCCAACGACTACTTCGGCAAGGGACTTTCCGGCGGGCGGGTGGCTATCTATCCGCCGCGGGCCGCGGCCTTTGTGGCGGAGGAGAATATCATCATCGGCAACGTGGTCCTATACGGGGCCACCGGGGGCCAGGCGTTTATCCGGGGCCGGGCCGGGGAGCGCTTCGCCGTCCGCAACAGCGGCGCCCTGGCGGTGGTGGAGGGGGTGGGCGACCACGGCTGCGAGTACATGACCCGCGGGCTGGTGGTGGTGCTGGGCAGCACGGGGCGGAACTTCGCCGCCGGCATGAGCGGAGGCATCGCCTACGTCCTGGACGAAGACGGGCGCTTCGCCGGTCGCTGCAACCTGGAGATGGTGGAGCTGGGGCCCCTGGAGCAGGCCGATGGGCGGGCGCTGCGCCAACTGCTGGAGGAGCATGTCGCTTACACCGGCAGCGCCAAGGCGCGGCGGGTACTCGATGCCTGGGAGACCACCCTGCCCGGATTCGTCAAGGTGATGCCCGTAGCCTACCGGAAGGCCCTGGAGAAGAAGGGGCAGCAGGCGGTGGAGCTGGAATGGCTGTTGGGCGGCCATCGCCCCGTGGAGCCGCCGGACCTGAAGAACCCGGGTCTGCGCTTGCAGGTCCTCGCGCCGGAGCTAGCGATCCATGGGTAAACCCACCGGTTTCGTGGAGTTCCGCCGCGACCCGCCCAAGCGGCGTCCGGTGGCGGAGCGGACCAAGGACTGGCGGGAGGTCTACCAGGATTGGCCCGAGCCTAACATCCGTGCCCAAGGCGCCCGCTGCATGGGCTGCGCCATCCCGTTCTGCCACACCGG
>SHYM01000033.1 GCA_009692805.1 Dehalococcoidia bacterium
GGATCGTGGTGGACAACACCGGCAGCGAGTGGCCCCTGTCCAAGAAGTTCGGGGTGAACGCCTCGGAGGCGCTGGGGCTCTTCGTCTACGCCAAGGAGCTGGGCCTGGAGCCCTACGGGATCACCTTTCATGTGGGCTCCCAGTGTCTCAACAAGGATAACTGGGTCAATGCCCTCTACCTGGCGGGGGAGCTCATCAGCGTCGCGGCCCGCCACGGGATACAGCTGTCCATGCTGAGCCTGGGCGGGGGGCTCCCCGTTCGTCATACCAAGCCTATCCCTAGCTTTGAGGAGATCGGAGAGGGGATAGCGCGAGCCCTTAAGGAGGCCATCCCTCCGGGCCTGCAGCTGACCATGGAGCCCGGGCGGGCACTGGTGGGCGAGGCCGCGGTGCTAGTGACCACCGTCATCGGCAAGGCCGTGCGGGGCCTGGACGAATGGCTCTACACTGATGTGGGGGTGTTCAACGGCCTGATGGAGACGGTGGGAGGCCTCAAGTACGAGCTGTGCACGGAGCGGACGGGGCCCTTGCGCACGTACACCGTCGCCGGCCCCAGCTGTGACAGCTTCGATGTCATGTTCCAGGGCCTCGCCCTCCCCGAGGTGCAGGTGGGGGACCGGCTCTACGTGATGAACGCGGGCGCCTACACCAGCTGCTACGCCTCCTCTTTCAACGGTTTCCCTCCTCCGCGGGTCCACGTTGTAGGTTAGGACCGCCGGCGCCATGTCCGGTCAGATAAGCGGGATCGTTCTAGAGGGGAGGCCATGCACCAGTCGCTGCGGCTAGGGAAGATCCTGGGTGTGCCGGTGGGCCTCCATTACAGCTGGGTGTTCATTTCCCTTTTGGTCACCATCTCCCTTGCCACCCATTATTTTCCCGGCGTTTCCTCCCGCTGGGGCACCGGAGTTTACTGGCTGCTGGCGGTGGCGACCAGCCTGCTATTCTTCGGCTCGGTGCTGTTGCACGAGCTGGCCCATAGTGTAGTGGCGCTAGCCCGTGGCATCCCGGTAAAGTCCATCACCCTCTTCATCTTCGGCGGCGTCTCCCAGATCAGCAGGGAGGCGCCCAGCCCGGGGGAGGAGTTGGGGATCGCCATCGTCGGCCCCTTGACCAGCCTGGCGCTGGCGGGCGTCTTCTGGGGGATTCGCCAGGCGGGGATCTCGCCGCAAGTGGACTCCATGGCCTGGCTGCTTTCCATCATCAACCTCCAGCTAGCCGTCTTCAACATGATCCCGGGATTTCCCCTGGATGGCGGGCGGGTGTTCCGCTCCGTGGTGTGGAAGATAAGCGGCAGCTACAAGGTGGCGACGCGCCTGGCGGCCCTGGTGGGCCAGGGCGTGGGGTACCTCTTCATCTTGGGTGGGGTTCTGTGGGCCTTCGGGGCCATCCCTGGGCTGCGGCAGGACCTGGTGGGCGGCCTCTGGATCGCCTTCATCGGTTGGTTCCTCCAGGGCGCGGCCGCCACCAGCTACGGCCAGGCCCGCCTTAGGGACACCCTCCAGGGCGTGCGGGCCCAGGACCTTATGTCCCGCGACTTTGCCCTGGTGTCGCCTAACATGACGGTGCGGGAGCTGGTGGACCACCACGTGCTGCCCATGAGCCGCCGCTGCGTCGTGGCGGCTGACGCCGAGGAGCTCCTGCTGGGGCTGGTGACCCTCAAGGACATCAGGAAGGTGCCCCGCGAGCGCTGGGACATCACCCTGGTGCGAGAGGTCATGGTCTCTAAGGAAGGGTTGGTGCTCGCCGCCCCCGCCGATGAGGCTATCGGCATCCTGGACAGGATGGATGAGAAGGATATAAGCCAGGTGCCCGTGGTGCAGGACGGCAAGGTGCTGGGCATGGTGGGCCGGGACAGCGTCCTGCACTACCTGCGGACGCGGTCCGATCTGGGCGTCTGAGAGCAGGGCCAGCCCCCCGGGCCTGGCTACGTCAAGCGCCCTGGGGTCGCGCGCGGCGGCGCTTGGGCGGGCGTTTCCCCACCAGGACGCGGGCGGGCACCCCAGCGACCACGGCCCCGGGCGCCACATCGCGGGTAACCACGGCGCCGGCGCCGGTGGAGGCGCCCTTGCCCACCCTGACGGGCGCCACCAGCATGGTAGCGCTCCCCAGGAGGACGTTGTCCTCGACCACGGTCTTGTGCTTGCGCACCCCGTCGTAGTTGCAGGTAATTGTGCCGGCCCCGATGTTCACGTCGGCGCCGATGTCGGCGTCGCCCACGTAGCCGAAGTGGTGCATCTGCGTGTCGCGGCCCAGGCGGCTGGCCTTCACCTCGCCGAAGCTCCCGATGCGGACGCCGCTTTCCAGGTAAGAGCCGGGACGCAAGTGGCTGAAGGGCCCCACCTGGACATCCCTCTCCAGGGTGGCTCCCTCCACGAAGGAGGCCCGGATGACGCCGCCATCGCCGATTTTGGAGTCCTGGATGTAGGCGCCGGGCCCGATGGTGCAACCGGCGCCGATCTGGCTGGCCCCGGCGATGGTGGTATTGGGCAACAGCGTCGTGTCCGGGCCGATGCGGACGTCGGCGTCGATATAAGTGGTCGCGGGGTCGGCGATGGTGACGCCGGCCTCCAGGTGACGGCGGCGGATGCGGTCGCGCGCCACAGCCTCCGCCTGGGCGAGCTGAGCTCGGTCATTGATGCCAATGGCCTCGCTGGCATCGCCCACCAGGACGCCTTCCACGGGCTGCCCCTGGGAGGCCGCCAGGCCCACCAGATCGGTCAGATAGAGCTCGCCCCGTGCCCGAGGACGTAGCTGCGCTAGGTGCTCCCAGAGCCAGGCGGCGCGGAAGCAGTAGGCGCCCACGTTGATCTCCCGCAGGGCAAGCTGGACAGCGCTGGCCTCCGCCTCCTCTATCACTCCCTTGACGTGGTGGTAGCGGTCGCGCAGCACCCGGCCCTGTCCCAGGGGTTGGCTGAGACGCGCGGTGAGCAATGTCACGGTTGCCGCCGCCTCCGAATGGCGGCGCTGGAGCGCCCAAAGCGTCCCCGGGGTGAGCAGGGGCACATCGGCGTTCACCGCCAGGACCTGCTCCGCGCCCGCCGCCTGCTTGCGGGCCGCCGCCAGGGCGGCCGCCGTCCCTTTCGCGGGGCCCCTCTGGACGGCGTAGCGGAAGCCCTCGCCCAGCCGGCGGCGCACCTCTGGGGCACGGTGGCCGACCACCACTACGGGGGCATCGAAGCCGGCGGCAGCCAGGGCGTCCAGGATGTAAAGCACCAGGGGCCGGCCGGCCAGGGGGTGCAGCACCTTGGGCAGGTCGGAATGCATGCGCGTCCCCTCGCCCGCCGCCAGCACGATCGCCCGCCAGGGAGCGCTCATCGCTTGCCACCGGCGGCGCCCGGCGCCTGCCGGAAGTACGCCACGGTGTTCTGTAGCCCCTCGGCCAGGGCTACCTGCGGGCGCCAGCCGAGCTCTTTCGCGGCCTTTTGGGGGCTGAGGGCGATGTGTCGCACCTCGCCCGGACGCGACGGCTTGTAGGCCGGTCCTTCCGCGGACGGACGATAGCCGGTGAGCTGGGCCAGCTGCTTGAAGATGGTGTTCACCGAGGTCTGAGTCCCCGTGCCGATATTGTACGCTTGGCCCTCGCCCTGCTCCAGGGCGAGCAGGCAGGCCCGCACCACGTCGCCGACATAGATGAAGTCGCGGGTCTGCTCCCCGTCGCCGAAGATGGTGGGCGCTTCCCCCCGGAGCATGCGGTGGGCGAAGATAGCGACGACCCCGCCCTCGCCCTCGGGGTCCTGGCGCGGCCCGTAGACGTTGGCGAAGCGCAGGATTGCGTAGCGCAGCCCGGCGGTCGCCCCGAAGAGCTGCAAATAGCGCTCCACGGTGTGCTTGCTGAGGGCGTAATAGGAGAGGGGTTGGATAGCGTGGCTCTCATCGCAGGGCAGGTAGACGGGCTCTCCGTACAGGGCGCCTCCAGTGGAGGCGTAGACCAGCTTACCTACCCCTGTCTCCTGGCAGCAGCGCAGCAGGTTGATCGCCCCCAGGATGTTGGAGCGGGCGTCCAGGCCGGGGTCGCGCATGGAGACCGCCACGCTGGACTGGGCGGCCAGATGGACGACGCTCTCCGGACGCTGGTCGCGGAAGACCTCTAGGAGGGAGGCGTCCTGCAGGTCTAGCTGGGCGAAGGCGGCGTCCTTCCGGGGCAGGCGCAGGTTCTCCCTGTGGCCGGTGGCGAGATTGTCCACCACCGCCACTTCGGCGCCCGCCGCCACCAGGGCATCGACCACGTGGGAGCCGATGAAGCCCGCCCCTCCGGTGACCAAGATGCGGGCCATCTACAGGGCGACCCCTGGGGAAAAGACACAAAGCATGGCCCCAGCATACTAACGGCGTCAAGCTCAGGAAAAGGCGATACCCGGCGCGCGGCGTCATGACAACCAGTTGTTGACACCCACCAATTGCCCCTGTCATACTCCCGCCGCCTGACCGCCGTCCTGACCAATCGCCTATAAAGGAGGGGCTATGGCTATAGACATGGGCCCTCCACCGGCGGGGGGCACTCACGGTGTCGTGGTCATCCACGGCATCGGCGAGCCCAAGCCGGGCGAGACCCTGGCGTCGGTGGTGAACCCCATCGCCGAGTATCTGCTGGAACGGGGGGCCAGGGTGCGCCAGGCGATGGAGGCGTCGTCCTCCGGCGCCGCCGAGGCGGTCATCGACTTTGTGCCTCCGGACGGTGCTGGCGGCCAGCCCCAACGCTGGCTGTTCCGCGAGGCCTACTGGGCTCAGGTGTTCCAGCCGCCCACGTTGAAGGACCTCTTCATCTGGGGCCTGCGGGTCGCCCCGCGGCAGATACGGACAATCGTGGGAGGCCTTCGGGACGCCGCTAACGAGCAGCCCGACAGGGAAGACCCCAGCCTCTGCTACGAATCTGCTCTCGTCCCGGCGGAGGGACGCCGCGTGATGCAGTTGACCAGAAAAAGGCGCATCGGCGAGACCCCTGAGGGCGGAAAGGACGGCGCCAAGACCTTCAAGAGCGCGAAGATACTGCTGGGGCGTGTTGACCGTGGCGGCATGAAACTTCTGGGTTTCCTCATCGCCCTGGCCGGGCTGGTCGCCGTCCCTGTCGTCCTGTCTGCCCTGCTAGTGGGCTGGTTCATCATCCACCTGCCGGCGCTGCCGGGCCTGCCCAGCCTGGGGCGCTGGATCAGCTCCAGCCGGGACCCTTTCTTTGTGAAAGGCCTGGGCGACGCCTACCGCTTTGTGGAGCACATGACCTGGGCCTCCGCCATCCGCCGCGTTCTGGAGAGGGAGGTGGAGCGTCTGCTCGACGACGGCGCGGTGGCGGATGTCACCATCATCTCCCACTCTCTGGGCGCCGTGGTAGCCTATGACGCCCTCCAGAAGGATGGCCTCCTTGGAGCCTTCATCGCCGCCGACCCCGTGCGCCGGAAGAAGCGCATCACCTTCGTCAGCGTCGGCGCGGCCTTGAACCGCACCTGGTTGCTGGCGAAAGACGCGCCGGTCCCCGATGCCCCGCGGCGCTTCCAGCGCCCCGTGGACCGGACGATTGCTGACCCGCTACCCGGGAAGTCCCGCGACCCCTCCTCCGGGTTTAGATGGGTCTATATCTACGCCAGGTACGATCCTGTGCCCGCCGGGCCCCTGGATGCTGAGCTGTGGTTTAGCTCGGGCCTTGACCCCTGGCAGTTGAAGCACCGGCGGGTCATCAACCAGGACAACCCCTTTTCCGACCACTACACCTACTGGGAGAACCGGCGACTGGTGGTGCCGCGCCTGGCCCATGCCATCAGCGACGACTACCCCTGGCCCGGCCTGGCCCTCCCCGCGGACGACTGGTCGGTGCGCCGGCAGACCCGCAGCACCCTGTGGCTGACGATGGCCAGAGGGCTCCTGGTGGCGCTGGCGGGCGCCAACCTGGTGGCCATGATCGCCTCGGGCTGGTGGTGGAGCCACGTCAGCGATGCTTTCCTGGCGCTCCCCAAGTTGAAGCCAGTCGTCCAGTGGTTCGACCAACCCCTGGGGCTGGCGCTGGACTTCCAAGCCCAGGCGCTCTGGCTCCTGGTGGCGGCCCTGACCATAGTCGCCGCCAGCAACCTCTACCGCGCGGTCAGCGGTTTGCGACAGGTCTTCGACGAGCGCGCCCGCGCCAGGCGCGTCAATCCTTAGGTCAAGGGCGAACTTACCCCGGCGCGCTCCGTTCACAGCCTGATATCGCCCAGAGAGGTAGCTGCTATCGTCCGCCTGCTGATGTGTCCCCCCGACTTCTATAGCATTGAATACGAGATCAACCCCTGGATGGACCGGCGCCGGGGGGGGCAGACCCAGCGCGCGCCCGGGAGCAGTGGGCGCGGCTGAAGCAGGCCCTGACCCAGGACATCGGGGCCGCGGTGGAGCTGGCGACGCCCCTGCCGGGCCTGCCCGACATGGTGTTCACGGCCAACGCCGGGTACTGCGAGGGCGGGCTGGCCGTCTTGAGCCGCTTCCGCCACCGCGAGCGGGCCCGCGAGGAGGAGCCCTTCCGCCGCTGGTTCGCGGAGCACGGGTTCCGAATGGCCCTGCTCCCGGAGGGGCTGTACTTCGAGGGTGAGGGGGACGTCTTGCCCTGCGGCGACGCCCTCTACGCCGGCTATCGCTACCGCTCCGACATCCGCTCCCATCTGGCGGTCAGCGAGCTACTGGGCAAGGAGGTCCTCTCCCTGGAGCTGGTGGACCCCCGTTTCTATCATCTGGACACCTGCTTTTGCCCCCTGGGCGACCGCTCGGCGCTGTACTACCCAGGGGCCTTCGACGGCTACGGGCGCCGGGTGCTGCGCGACCGCATCGCCGACCTGATAGCGGCGCCCAAGAAAGAGGCGCTGCGCTTCGGCTGCAACGCCATCGCCCTGGGTCGCCAGGTGGTCATGAATAGCGGCTGCCCGACCCTGCGGCGGAGGCTGCAAGAGAGGGGCTACGCTGTCCATGAGGTGGAGCTTTCGGAGTACATCAAGGCTGGCGGCAGCGCCAAATGCCTGGCCTTATTTCTGGACCGCCCAGGGCAGCCACCGGCTGGGGCGACCGCTAGCCTCGGGGCCCCCACATGATAATGGCGACGCCGGCTATGGCCACCGACCCGCCGAGGAGATCGAAGCGGTCGGGGCGCTGGCCGTCCAGAAGCCACCCCCACAGCAGGGACAGGGCCACAAAGACGCCTCCGTAGGCGGCGTACACCCGGCCAAAGTGAGCAGGCTGGAGGGTGGGGACGACACCATATAGAAACAAGGCCCCTGCTCCCAAGAGCGCCAGAAAGCCGCTGCGGTGCTCCCGCAGCCATTGCCAGACCAAATAGCCGCCACCGATCTCCAGCAGCCCCGCCAGCACAAAAAGCCCGATGGACTGGAGCACCAACAGCATCTTCTCCTCCAATGGCGCGTCTACACCAGGATATGGTACTGCCTTGGAAGCTGCGTGCTTGGCTTGACAAGGAGAGGGCGGCGCCTTTATACTCCATTGTCGACAAAGTCACGTATTATAGTCAACTTTGGGAGGTCCAGATGGCAGGCCCAGCGACGGTCTATTCGGCGGAAGAGCTTGGCATGCTCGGCGACTACTTTGAGACCCGGGGAGCAGAGGCGGTCTTGGCGTGGGCGCTGGAGCGCTTCCACCCGCGCTTCGCCCTCTCCTCCAGCTTCGGGGCTGAGGATGTGGCGGTCATCGACATGCTGTGGCGCCTGGAGCCCAAGGCTCGGGTTGTCACCCTGGACACCCTCCGGCTACCCAAGGCGACCTACGAGGTCATCGAGCGCGTCCAAGATAAGTATGGCATCCAGGTCGAGGTCTTCCGTCCGGAACCCGGGGCCGTGGCGGAGATGGTGTCGCAGCGCGGGCTTAACCTAATGTACGAGAGCATCGAAAACCGCAAGCTCTGCTGCCACATCCGCAAGGTGGAGCCCCTGGAGAGGGCGCTGTTGGGCCTGGACGCCTGGGGCACGGGCCTGCGCCGCGACCAGGCCACCACCAGGACAGAGGTGAAGAAGATCGAGCCCGACGCCGCGCGCCCGGCCAAGATCAAGGTCAACCCCATCGCCGACTGGACCTCGGGCCAGGTGTGGGACTACATCCGCAAGAACCAAGTCCCCTACAACGCCCTGCACGATAAGGGCTACCCCAGCATCGGCTGCGACCCCTGCACCCGCGCTATCAAGCTCGGCGAGGACCCCCGTGCTGGCCGCTGGTGGTGGGAGCTGGACCCCACTCAGAAGGAGTGCGGCCTGCACGTGGCCGAGCCGGCGCCCTCCCTCGCCCCGTAGCCGCAGCCATGGGGCCCTGGCTCTGGCTTCTGGTCCTCTCGGGCGGGGCCCTGGGCGGCCTCGTTGACAACGTCGTCGGCATGGGCTTCGGCGCCCTCTCCGGCACCATCATGGTCGGTGGAGGAATCGCTCCGATCGTGGTGGTCGCGACCGTAAACCTGGCCAAGGTCGGCAGCGGCGCCGTCGCTGGCCTCTCCCACTGGCGGCTGGGGAATGTGCGCTGGGCTTGGGTGCTGCCGCTGGCGCTCTCCGGCAGCGCGGGCGGCGTCGCTGGCGTCCTCCTGCTGGTGCACCTGCCAGCCGAGCTCATTCGTCTGGCCATGCCCGCCCTGCTGCTGGTCACCGGGCTCCTGATCCTGTACCGGTTCCTCCCCTTCGGCTCCCTTCCCGCCGTCTCCGGCGGCAGCAGCGAGGCAGCGTCCGGCGCGACCTCCGTGCCAAGGCGCTGGCATCCGGCCCTGGCCCTGCCCGGACCTCTGGGGCTGCGGCTGGCCGGCATCGGCGGGGTGGCCGGTCTGCTCAACGCCGTCAGCGGCGTCTTTGGCCCCTTCGCTACCGCGGCGGTGGTGCTAATGGACCGCAGCCACCCGCGCTACGCCGTCGGCACCATCAACTTGGTGGAGTTCTTCGTCGCCTCCGCCATCACCGCTACCCTCTTCTGGCAGGTTGGCCTGGGCGAGCTCCGTTGGGGTCTCGCCGTGCCGCTGCTGGTGGGCAGCGCCCTCTGCGCCCCGGTCGGCGCCTATCTCAGCCGGCGTCTGCCCGCCCGTGCCTTGGGTATCCTGTTGGGCCTGGCCATGGTGGCGCTGAACGCCTGGGCCCTCTTGCGGGCCCTCGCCTGAGGCCTTGCGCTGGGCCTGGCGGTCTTGGTCTTGTCGGTGCTGCTGGTCAGGGGTTGAGTCACCTGCTACCCTAAAGCGGGCATAATCTCCGAGCCCTGGAGGACGCCGCATGGCCGACGAACGCGACCTTGCCTTCGCGCCGGCCCACCAGCTCGCTAGCCTCATCCGCCGCAAGGGGGTGTCGCCGGTGGAGCTGGTGGACATCTACCTGGAGCGCATAGACCGGCTGAACCCCCGCTTGAACGCCTATCTGACCGTCTGTCATGACCTCGCTCGGGAGGCCGCCCGAGAGGCCGAGGCCGCGGTGCTGCGCGGAGGCGAGCTGCCTCCCCTCCACGGCGTGCCGGTGCCCATCAAGGATCTGAACTGGACCAAGGGAGTCCGCACGACGGGCGGCTCCCTGGTCTACAAGGACTTCATACCCGACGAAGATGCGGTGGTGGTGGAGCGGCTCAAACGGGCGGGGGCCATCGTTATCGGCAAGACCAACAGCTCGGAGTTCGGCCAGTCGGCGACCACCGAGAACCGGCTGGGCGACGATTGCCGCAACCCCTGGGACCCCGGGCGCACCGCGGGCGGCTCCTCGGGTGGCGCCGCCGCCGCGGTGGCGGCGGGCCTGGCGCCGCTGGCCCAGGGCAGCGATGGCGGGGGCTCCATCCGCATCCCAGCGGGCTTCTGCGGGGTGTACGGAATCAAGCCTACCCAGGGCCGCGTGCCCGGCCACGGCGGATTCGGCGGGATGCCCCTCTTCTCCCAGAGCGGCCCTCTGGCGCGGACGGTGCGGGATGCCGCCCTGATGCTGGCCGCCATCGCTGGACACGACCCACGCGATCCCGGGTCGCTGCGGGAGCGTCCGCCACGGTTCCTGACCGCCCTGCGTCGGCGGGTGCGCTTCAAGCCCTGGCGCATCGCCTGGAGCCCGGATATGGGGTACGCCGCCGTGGACCCGGTAGCGCGCGGAGCGGCGGAGGCCGCTGGCCGCGTGTTTGAGGAGCTGGGGCATAGCGTGGAGGAGGCGACGCCACCCCTCGACGATCCCTTCGCCGTCTTCGGCCCTATCGTCATCGCCGACGGGTACGCCGTCGCCGGCGACCTGCTGGAGGAGCACGCCACGGAGCTGATGCCCTACGTGAAGGCCGGGCTGGAGCGGGGCGGGCAGCTCCCCGCCCACGAGTACTCCAAGGCCCTGCGCGGCTTGGAGCGCATCCGGCTGCAGATGGCGGAGTTCTTCGACCAGTACGACCTGTTGCTGACGCCGACCCTGGCGGTGCCGGCCTTTCCGGTGGGCAAGCGTCCCCCGGTCATCGCCGGGGTTAAGGTCAGCGCTCTCTGGGGCGCCTTCCCGTTCACCATGCCCTTCAACCTCACGGGCAACCCGGCGGCCAGCCTGCCCTGCGGTTTCTCGCCCGAAGGGCTGCCCCTCGGGCTGCAGGTCGTGGGGCGGCGTGGGGAGGAGGCGACGGTGCTGCGGGCCTCGGCCGCCTTCGAGGAGGCGCGGCCCTGGGCGCACCTGCGCCCGCCGGTGAGCTGACAGAGCCCGTTGTCCAGTGCAAACTGTTCTCACCCTCTCCCTCGAAGGCAGAGGGTTTATGATCAGATGCAGGGTGGAGTTGGGCGTTATGGGGGTGAAGGGGGCGCAGCCCCCCCTCCGGGGGTTCCAGGGGGTGAGGCCGCCGGCCTTGCTCGCCGCCTCCTTGTCGTGCTACCCTGAGTCATTCTGAACAGGAGCGGTTGTGCCTAAAATCTCTCGCATCGGTCTGATCTCTGACACCCACCTGCCTGAGTACCACAAGGCGGTGCCCGAGCAGGTGGAGCAGATCTTCCGGGGCGTGGACCTGATCCTCCACGCCGGCGACATCTACGCGACCTACTGCCTGGACTGGCTCGAACAGATCGCTCCCACCCTGGCGGCCCGGGGCAACGGCGACCTTTTCCGTGGCATCGAGGACCCCCGCATCCTCGACGCCCAGGTAGTGGAGGTCCAGGGCCTGCGCATCGGCGTGACCCACGAACTCCCTCTGCCCGAGCACCCACCCTATCGCACCCTGGAGCAGATCATGGCGCGGGAGTTCGCCGGGCCGGTGGACGTCATCGTCCACGGCCACACTCACGTGGAGGAGATCGACAGCCTGAAGGGAGTCTACCTGGTGAACCCGGGGAGCCCAACCCTCCCTCATAACCTGACGCACATCCTGGGGTCGGTAGCCGTGCTGGAGATCGTGGACGGGGTGCCCCACGCCGAGGTTATCAAGGTGGACGACTTCCAGGTGCTGGACCTGACCAGCGGGAAGAAGTATTTCACCTATTCTTCCCGCTGAGGCGCTCGCACAAAGCATCGGTTTTCATGCTCTCCCCATGAGGATGCGATCGACCATCCCCCGGCAGATCCCTAGCATCGGGACTCTGCACTCCCTGTACTCCGGCAGGATGCCGTTTTTGTGCGAGGCTTCGCTGAGACGTTGGGTATGAGCTGTGCCGGGTGCCACTACTACGAGGGGGAGCTCCGCTGCGGGCTCCACGGGGCGCTGGATGACCTGGCGCGCTGGCTGCGCTGCGACGACTACCTGGACCGCGACGCCGAGTATCGGGGCAAGGTGGGCGGCGGCTGCGGCATCTACAACTACCCCTGGCCGGGTGTCGTCATTCCGACGCAGGTTAGTCCGGAGACCTCACGGCCCGGCCCGTTCTGAGCCGCTCCCGGACTCCGGGTGAGGGCCCTTTCACTCCCGGTCCGTGGCAGCGGTGCTGGACTTGCCTCAGGATAGCGAAGGTGGGCTCCTGCGCCGCGGCTTTGGGGATAGCCGGCTTTGAACGGAAAGTCGGTCAGCGTAGCGGGAATGCAGAGGGCAGCCTTCCTCTGCCGGGGGTCGAAGGGGAATGGTCGCGGGCTCATGGGGAGAGCGTGATCGAGTAGCCTGGGGGCTGGCTACGTCACCCGCGGCCGGGGTTGCGCCGACTGGGACTGGCGCTTGAAATAGGCCAGGTAGGGCTGGATCGTCCCCCCAAAGGAGCGGCGCGCGGGATAGCCCTGGCGGTCGCACCACTCCTGCAGCTTCCGCTCGATAGCGCTCGAGTCCTGTCCGCTCTGGAAACCCTCCCGAATGATCTGAGCGAACTCGCGCGTGCTCTTTCCCACCGCCGCCATCGCCTCGGGGACGGGCCGGGTGCCATGGCCGAAGTGGGAGTAGTAGAGCTCCGCCACGTCCAGGCGGGAGAGCTTCTCGATGGTCTGGATGGCGTCCTCCACCTCGAAGAGGGGAGGGGAGGTCGGTGGCCCGACCATGGGGCCATCCGGGCTGGGCAGGCCCATGGCTTCGCCGCAATAGAGGATACGGCGCTCCTCGTCGAAGATCGCCCAATGATGGGGGGCGTGGCCGGGGGCGTAGTAGAAGCGGTGGCGTCGTCCACCCAGAGGCAGGGCATCGCCCTCGTCCTGGACAAGCAGCCGGTCCGCGGGCACGGGCAGGATGGGGCCGAACCCCTCCTCCCAGCGCTCGCCGAACACCATGGCGGTGCCCTGGATGAGGCGGCTGGGATCCAGCAAGTGTCTGGCGCCTTTGCTGTGGACGGCCACCTTGAGCCGCGGCAGCTGCTGCGCGACCCACCCGCAGCCCCCTCCATGGTCCACGTGCACATGGGTCGGCACCAGGTATTGAATGGCGTCCGGGTCAAAGCCCAGGGCCTCGATGGCCCGCAGGGCCTCCTTGGCGGCCACGGTGGGGCCAGGTTCAATCAAGGTGGGCGTCTCGCCGGCGAGGAACCAGGCGGCGAACTGGGAGCCTCCGGCGCCCATCCCCGGGAACGACGGCGTGCCTAGGCTGTGGATGATGATCTCGAAGACGCCCGGTGCAACCTCTTGGCTCTTGTACAAGGTGGCGCTCCCCCTGCCGGATACTGGGTGGCATTTTAGCAGCGGGTGCCCTGCCTTCACAAGCGGCCCACCCGGCGGACTACCAGTAACTCCTGGCCCGTTTCCCCTGGAGGGCTTTGCTCCAAAAGTGGTTCTACACCACCTGCACTCAGTCTTTGATCTGGGGTACGACCATCCCCCCGGCCCCCTTCCTGGCCAGGAAGGGGGTAGTTTGAAAGGGTCAGAAGGGGGACCCCCCCTTCGACCCCCGGCAGAGGGGCAAGGCCCATCTGCACTCTCCTTTAGGAGATTTTGCCAGATTCGCCGGACTTTTGGAGCAAGGCTCCCCTGGAGGGACAGGCCCAGGAGAGCGGAACACAAGACCGTTCGCGGTGAGAACACAAAACCGTTCGTGGGGAGCCTGTCGAACCACGCGGCCGGTGCCATAGGTTCGCGCTTTGAGAGGGTTGGGATAAGGTATGAGGTGGAAGACGTCACCCTCACCCTGCCATCTCCCTTGAAGGGAGATGGCTTTTGGGCCGGGCGGCGCAACCGCGACGGCGCCTCGAGCCCAGAAGGTGGTATCATAGAGGTAATCTGTAAAAAGGCTCGCATCTTATGGCCAGAAAGGTGCTCTTTGGGCAGGAAGCCCGCGCCGCCCTCTTGAAGGGCGTGGACGGCGTCGCCAACGCCGTCAGGGTCACCCTGGGGCCCAGGGGTCGGAATGTGGTCATGCTCGACGACAAGGACAACAGCCCCGTCATCCTGAACGACGGGGTGACTATCGCCCGGGGGATAGAGCTGCCGGAGCGCCTCTATAACCTGGGCGCCCAGCTCCTCAAGCAAGCGGCGACGCGGACCAACGATGTGGCTGGCGACGGGACGACGACGGCCACGGTGCTGGCCCAGGCCATGCTGCACGAGGGCTTCAAGCTGCTGGAGGCAGGGGCCGACCCCCAGGCGCTCCAGCGGGGCATGGAGCTGGCGCTGGCGGCAGCCAGGGCGCAGTTCAAGCGTATGTCCAAGGCCCTGGAGACCGACGAGGAGGTGGGCCAGATCGCCAGCCTCGCGGCCAACGACCCTCAGTTGGGCCAGCTGATCATGGAGTGCGTCAAGAAGGTGGGGCGCGATGGCGGCATCGCCATCGAGGAGTCCCATACCAGTTCCGACGCCTTCGAGTTCACCGAAGGCATGCAGCTAGGCACGGGCAGTGGCTGGATCAGCCCCTACTTCGTCACCGACCGGGAGCGCATGGAGTGCGTCATCGAGAAGTGCCACATCCTGATCACCAACCGGCGCATCTCCATGGTCAACGACATCGTCCCTACCCTGGACAAGCTCCTGCAGGTCAGCAAAAACCTGCTGATCGCGTGCGATGGGCTGGACGGCGAGGCCCTGAATACCCTGGTGGTGAACCGCATCAAGGGCAATCTGAACGTCTGCGCCGTGAAGATGCCGGGCGTTAGCGAGCGGCAGCGGTCCCGGCTGGAGGACCTGGCCATCATGACCGGGGGCCGTCTCTTCACCGGCGAGACGGGGCTGTCCCTCAACAACGTCTCGGTCTCGGACCTGGGGCGGGCGCAACGCGTGGTGGTGACCAAGGACCAGGCCACCATCATGCGCGGCATGGGCACCAAGGAGGCGGTGGAGGACCGCCTCAATCGCTTGAAGCACCTGGTCCCCCTGGCCAACGACGCCATCGACCAGCTGGGCCTCAAGGAGCGCATCGCCAAGCTCTCGGGCGGGATCGCCGTCCTCAGGGTAGGCGCGCCCACGGAGGCGGCGCTCAAGGACAAGAAGTTCCGGGTGGAGGATGCCCTTAGCGCCACCCG
>SHYM01000034.1 GCA_009692805.1 Dehalococcoidia bacterium
TGCTCACGGAGCGGGAGATGGCCAGCTACGCCATCCTCCGTGGCATCGACTACATCGTGGAGGAGTGCCCCAACGCCAAGGGCGCCAAGTCGCTGCTGTACAAGGACGCCATCAATCTGGTGGAGGCCCAGTCGCCCGGCACCAAGCAGCAGTTCTATCAAGGGTTCCTGGAGCGGCTGCGGCCTCTGCTGAAGGAGGGGGACGAGGTGCAGTTGAGGGAGTGCGAGCGCTGCGGCCAGGTGACCACGAGTGAGGAATGCAGCTTCTGCCGGATATGGGACCGCGCCCGGCTCCTCCAGCAGCGGGTCACATGAGCGCAGCTCCCGAGCGCGCCTTAGAGGCGCAGTGGCAAGAGACCTGTCGCCAGACCGTGGTGTCCTTGCAGATCCCGCTCACCGCCCCCAAGCTGCGGCTCAGTCGCCGGATGACCTGGCGGCTGGGCTCCTATAGGCAGGACCGCCACGAGGTTGCCCTCTCCTACTGGCTGGCGGCGCATCATCCGCAAGAGGCCCTGGAGACCTTGAAGCACGAGCTCGCCCACGCCCTCGCCTTCCAGCGTTCGCCGCGCTGCCGTCCCCACGGTCCTGAGTGGCGGGAGGCCTGCCGCCTGCTGGGCGTCGCGCCGCGGCGCTGTTCGGAGCTACCGCGCCTGGGGCCACCAGCCCGCCCACGGCAAGCGTACTTATACCAGTGTCAGACCTGCGGCCACCAGGCGGTATACCGGCGCCGGCTACGCCTACCTCATAGCTGTGGCCGCTGCGACAGGCGCTATAACCCCCGCCATCGCCTGCGGCTGGTAGCCCAGCTACCGCCGCCGGGCTCAGTTGGTAACGACGACGGGCAGGCTCAGCCGGCGCGCAGATAGATTCAGGCCTCTGCAGAGGGGCCCTCCCCCTGCCGGGGGTCGAAGGGGGTGCCCCCTTTTCCCTCTTTCAGACTACTCCCTTCCCTTCGGCAGGCTCAGGGCAGGCTCTGGCTAGGAAGGGATCAGGGGGATGGTCGCGGGCATCCTCATGGAGAGCCTCATCGAGAAAATGCGGCCAGTGGCCTCAAGTCCGGGGTGATCCCCTTGCGGTGGAGTGGTGGAAATCCGCCGGGCGGCGGGCAGCGTACTTAGGATTGAGTGTCGGGGCGGCCGGATTTGAACCGGCGACCTCGTGGTCCCAAACCACGTGCGCTAGCCAACTGCGCCACACCCCGATGCTTGCCTGGCTAGGTAGGCCACCGCCACAGTATATGTGGCCGTTCTGGGAGGGGCAAGCAGGAGAGGGGAGATTCCTCCTAGGGCGATGGCCTTCGCGGGCCAGCTTATATGGCTATGCGGTGCCGAGAGGTTCTGCCGCCAGGACGCCCACCCGCCTGGCGGCAGAACCTCTCGGCACCGCATTCGCCTGAGGAGAGGAGGAGACGTCATTCTCAGGGCCGCACCCGCGAGCGCGGCAACTGCAATCTTACGGGCGTTACATCCACGTATCAAACGCAACGTGCAGCGGTCAAACGAGCGGCGGGTCCTTAAGTAACTTGCTTAAGCAAGCGATTCCGGGGGCTAAATAGCTGAAATGGACCCTTGGCGGCCGGCGAGTCGCTGTTTCACCCGCGTTTCCGGTCTCTTCGCTTCCTCTGCCAGCTTTACACTAAAAGGGCATCCTGCCGCCCCACTTTTGCGGGTGAAGGGAGCCAGGCTCCCTTCCGGGGGGCTCCGGGGGGTGTCCCGCCGGCCACCGTTTCCCCTCCCCCTCTCCTTCGAAGGAGAGGGGGACACAGGGGGTGAGGTGTCCCTTAGCCTGCTAGTCGTCCACGCCCGGCAGGGGATAGTGGCCCGCCAGCTGGCGGGCCACCTCCCGTACTTGCCCCTCAACCTTGGGGTCGCCGATGTGGCTCAGCACCTTGACCATAAGGCGGGCGACCTGGCGCATCTGCTCGGGCCCAAAGCCGCGGCTGGTGAGGGCGGGCGAGCCGACCCGCACGCCGCTGGCCTTCGCCGGCGGCAGGGGGTCGTAAGGGATGGTGTTCTTGTTGACGGTGATCCCAGCCCGGTCCAGGCTCTCTTGAGCGTCCTTGCCGGTGACCCCCGCGGGCCGCAGGTCCACCAGCATCAAGTGGTTATCGGTCCCGCCAGAGACGATGCGCAGGCCCAGCCGCGCCAGCTCCTCGGCCAGGGCCTGGGCGTTCTCCACCACGCGCCGGGCGTAGAGCGCGAAATCAGGCCCCTGGGCCTCGCCGAAGGCCACCGCCTTGGCGGCGATGGTGTGCATGAAGGGGCCGCCCTGGATTGCCGGGAAGACCGCCTTGTCCACATCCTTCGCCAGGGGCTCCGTGCAGAGGATGAAGGCGCCCCGGGGGCCCCGTAGCGTCTTGTGGGTGGTAGAGGTGACGATCTGCGCGTGGGGGACTGGGCTGGGGTGCGCGCCACCCGCGATGAGCCCGGCGATGTGGGCCATATCGACCATGAAGAGCGCCCCCACCTCGTCGGCGATGGCGCGAAAGCGTGAGAAGTCGATGACCCGCGAGTAGGCCGTATAGCCGGCCAGGATGAGCTTGGGACGGTGCTCCTTGGCCAGCCGCTCCACCTGGTCGTAGTCGATGCGCTCGCTCTCCCGGTCCACGCCGTAGGGGACGAAGCGGTAGTACTTGCCGGAGAAGTTGACGGGGCTGCCATGGGTCAGGTGCCCGCCCTCCGCGAGGTTCATGCCCAGGACGGTATCGCCGTGGCCCAGGATGGCGTAGTACGCCGCCATGTTGGCCTGGGCCCCGGAGTGGGACTGGACGTTGGCATGGGCGGCGCCGAATAGCGCTCGCGCCCGCTCCATCGCCAGCTCTTCGGCCCGGTCCGCATACTGGCAGCCGCCGTAGTAGCGCCGGCCTGGGTAGCCCTCGGCGTACTTGCTTCCCAGGATGGAGCCCTGGGCCTCCAGCACGGCTTTGCTGGGATAGTTCTCGGAGGGGATCAGCTCCAGGCCATCGCGCTGCCTCTCGCCCTCCTGCTGGATGGTAGCGAACAACTGGGGGTCCCGGCGTGCCAGGGTAGAGATCGGGGCGACCTGCATGCGTCGCACCCTTCCTTTCATACCTTATCGCCGCGCCAGTCTACCGGCGTCTCTTGGCAGTGTCAAACCCCAAGCGAGTACGCCTGCGGTCAGATCAATGCCCCGGCCCCGGCGGTACGTGCGGTGTGCCTGGGCCCGCCTGCCGCCGAGCAATCTCGCAGAGGGCCAGGAGTCCGCCGGACATGAGAGAGTGGCCGCCCAGGACTACGGGGATGGGTGCGCCCAGCGCGGCCTCGGTCAGCTCCCGCAGCCAGGGGTCGGCGATGGCGCTGGACACCCCCAGGTCAGACCAGAACCGGTCCTGGCGGCTGACAGGGCGTCCCCGGTGGGCCAGGAGCACCCTGGTGTCCAGCAGGGCTGCCTGGCCCAGCTCGGCCAGCGCCTGCATTAGTCCACCTGGCCCTCGGTCTTCCAGCAACATCCCCAGGATTGACCGCGCCGGCCCTGCCTCCTCGCGCCCCTCGGCTGCCAGCCCACGCTCCTCGGAGTAGACCCGGACCTTGCACGCCGCCTGACGCTCTAGCACCGACCAGGCGTGGCTGCCCACGCGCCCGGCCACCACCAGCTGGCTAAAGGGATCACCCAGGACCCGCAGGACGCCCCGGAGCCGCGTCAGGCCGTGCTCTTGCTCCCCCAGCCAGGCGGCCAGGCGCGGCGACGGCGGCCCCAGCAGCGCCAGGATCGCCAGGTCCGCGGGTGTGTCGATGTCAAAAATCCAGGGAAGCGCGGGCTCCAGGACATTAGGCGTCAGGCCCGCCTGTCGGCACAGGGCAAGGGCCAGCCCGTTGTCCCTTGGCGGCAGCGCGATCTGCTGCAGCGCCGCGGCCGGGTGGAGCGCCAGGATATCGGTGGAGTATAGGTTGTTGGCCAGCACCGCGTGCTCCAGGGACAGGGCCCGCTCGCTCCACAGCCGCAGGCCCTCGGGGCTGGTCAGCGCCCCTGTGCCGCGCCCCCAGTACACCAGCCGGCTCTTGCCGGCCACCGCCGCGGCTTGCAACAGGGCGGTGGCGAAGCTTTCCCCCTGGACACGAACGACCCTGACGCCGAGCCGCTCGGACTCTTGGGCAAGCCCAGGGTCATCGGTAGCCAGGACGACAGGGTCGAAGGCGCACGAGGCCAGCGCTTTTTGAAGCAGGTCCAAGGCGCAGTGGCGGTAGGCCGCGGCCAAGCGGTCCAGGGGTGGTGACGCCTCCAGGCCGGCACAGAGGTGGAGGAAAGCGGGGGCGGTGGCCGCCACCTAGGAGCCGCGGGTATGGGCCACGTGGGCACGGCCCTTGTGGCTATGCTCCACGGGGAAGACCACGACCCGGTCCACGAGCCGTTCGATCTCGCGCCGGTGGCACAGCTCCGTGCCGGGGTTGTGGACCGCGGCCGAACCCGCCGCCGTGCCCAGGCGCAAGGCTTCCTGGAGGGTGCCGCCGGCGGAGAGGACATGCAGCGCGCCCGCCAGGAAGGCATCGCCCGCGCCCACGCCGCTCACCTTCTCCACCATGGGCGGCACCGCCCGCCAAGTGCCTTCCTTGTTGAGGCCGTAGGCGCCCTGCTCGCTGGCGGTGATGATGACGATGGCCACTCCCTGCTGATGTAGCTGCTCAGCCGCCCGCAGGATGGCCGCTTCGCTGGACATATCCTTGTGGAGGGCCTGCCCCAGCTCGAAGCGGTTCGGTTTGACCATGTAGGGCACGGCCTCCAGGCCGGCCTTGAGGGCGTCGCCGTCAGCGTCAAGGATGGTGTAGGCGCCCCGCTCCTTCATCCGCGCCACCAGGTCACGGTAGACCTGGTGGGTGATTGGAGGGGGAATGCTGCCCCCAATCATCACCCAGTCGCCGGGCTTGACCTGGGCGTCCAGCCGGGTGGTGAGCTCCTCCAGAAACGAGAGGTTGGTGGTGGGCCCCATGTCGTGGATGGGTGTCATCACATGGTGGCGCTTGTCGAGGATGGTGATGTTGGTGCGGGTCTCGCCGCGGGTGTGGATGAACTCGTTCTGGATCCCCAGCTGGGTGAGCTTGTGCTCGATGAAGCGCCCCAGGCTTCCCGAGACAAACCCCGTGGCGATGGAGTCGTCGCCTAGCTCGCGCAGCACCCGGGAGACGTTTACGCCCTTGCCGCCGGGGTCGGTACGGCTCTCCAGCACCCGGTTCGTCATGCCAGGAGCGAAGTCCTCCAAGACCAGGGTGTGGTCGACGGCGGGGTTGAGAGTTATGGTGTAGATCATAGTCGCCTCAGCGCAACGCGAGCCCTGGCTCGATGAGCCCGTAGTTGCCGTCCCTGCGCCGATAGACCACATTGTATTGCTGGGTGTCGGCGTTCAGGAAGAAGAAGGTATGGCCTAGAAGCTCGATCTGCTGGCAAGCCTCCTCCGGCGACATGGGCTTGATGTCGAATCGCTTGTTCCTCACCAGGGCGCCCTGAGGTGGAGACTCCGGGATGGCCGCCGCCAGCATGTCGGCCGAAATCTCCTTGGGGGGCCGTCCGCCATGAGCGCGCGCCCTTTGGTAGATCTTACCCTTGAAATGCGTTAGCTGGCGATGGAGGGTATCTACCACGGCGTCGATGGCGGCGTAGAGGGTGGCGGCCCGCTCCTCACTCCTGATCAGCACCCCGTGGCTGTTAAGGGTAGCCTGGGCGACGAACTGGTCGCTGGCGGCGCGGGTCGGCTCATGCACCAGCTCAATCGTGCCCTCGCTCATCAGGGGGAGATAGCGGTCCAGCCGGCCGATCTTGCGCTCCACGTAGCGGCGGACCTCGTCGCCTACCTCCAGGTTCTTACCCTTAATCAGGAGATCCATAGTCTCCTCTCGGAACACTTTTCAGCGTCTAGTCTAGGCAGGACAGGGGGACCCCGCAAGGGGATGGCGCCTGTAAGTCGCCCCTTGGACGGGCCCGAGGGGGGGCGCTTTACCTGCGTTACTCCTGGGGGTACAATAGGTGGGCGTCGGTCTTGCGCCCAGGAGCTCTCGTGGCAATCTCATGTCTGTTTTGCGGCCTGACCAGCCCCGTGGAACGCACGGACTGGCAAGAGATCCACTTCGGCGTCGAAGGGGTCGAGGTCATTATCGTCTATGGCTGTCCCGACCATTTTGCCAACCTCTACGAGGGCCACAAGCGGGTCCAACAATTCTACCGCACCTACGGCAAGCCCAAACTGAACTCCGATGATGACAAGTCGGCGGAGCGGATCGGACGCCAGATCCAGCGCATCATCACGGGCACCGAAGTCCCACCGGAAGAGCCGATTCGCCGCTAGCCTGGGGGGGCCGTCCCGCAAGCTGTGCTGAAGCTGACCGATCGCGCCGCCATACTCATCCAACGCGTCCTGGACGAGCTGGGCGCGCTGCCTAGCGAGGCCCTGCGTATCACCAGCCGGGCCGGCGACGACCTGGAGTACGACATCGATGCCCAGCGGCCCGGGGACATGGTGGTCGAGAGGGAGGGGCTGAAGCTCCTGGTAGTGGGCCACCTGCTGGGCCAGTCCTTGGAGCGGTCCACCATAGACGCTCAAGAGGGGCCTCAGGGCGTCCGGCTGCTCCTAATCCCCTGACCACGTTGGCCCTGATCACATCTGGCGTGGCCTAGCGTTCCCGAGCTAACGTCACGCCCCAGACCTTGGCGGCGCCGGCCGCCTTCAGCGAGCGCGCGCAGGCGTCCAGGGTCGCCCCCGTGGTACATACGTCGTCCACCAGAAGAACCTGTTTGTCCTGTAGGGGGGGGCCTTCAGCGGGCTTGAAGGCGTCCCGCACGTTGGCGCGCCGCTCCTCGGCGGTGTTCGCCTTTGCTTGGGCGGGGCTATTGCGCACCCGCTGGAGGACTGATAAGTCTACCGGGATGCGCTGTAGCCGGCCTAATTCCTTGGCCAAGAGAATGGCCTGGTTGAAACCCCGCTGGCGCTGGCGTCGGGCGTGCAGGGGCACGGGCACGATCAGGTCCGACTTGAGGGGGTGCTCCACCAGATACTCGTGGAGGAGGCGCCCCAGGGGCCTGGCGAGGGATGAGACCCCCTGGTGCTTCAGCTCCAGGATCGCGCGACGGATGGTCCCTTCCATCAGATAGGGCGCGTGGATAGCGTCGATGATCAGGGGGTGGTCCTCGCAGCGTGTGCACCAGGCTGGCTCCAGCCCTGGCGGGCCGGGAAGGGGCTGGCTGCACCCGGAGCAGAAGGGAGGCTGTAGCCTGGCTAGACCCCTCTGGCAGGACGGACACAAGGGCGTGCCCCAGCGCTCGCATCCCACGCAGCGGGAGGGGAAGACGAGCTCCAGCGCATTACCCGCCAGGCGTCCGAGTAGCCCCGTCGCCGTATCAGCCCTCCTGCGTGTTAGAATCCGCAGTCAGTATACGGGGACGGCGGACGCGGCCACTGCCATGGTCCAAGCGGTCTTCCTAGACTTCTACAACACCCTGGCGCACTTCGAGCCGCCGCGCGAGCGCATCCAGCGCGAGGTCGGCGCTCGCTTCGGGTTGCGCCTGGACGAGGGCGCCCTGCGGCGCGCCTACGCCGCCGCCGACGACTTCTGGAGCAGCCAGAATATCGTGCAGCCCGCCTCCCGCCGGTCGCCGGAGCAGCAACAGGAGTTCTTCGCTCGCTACCAGCAGCTCATCCTCGCGGAGGCGGGCGCCCCCGTCACGCCGGAGTTGGCGGGGCGCATCTTCGAAGAGGTGCGTGGCTATCCCAGCCACTGGGTGCTCTTCGACGACGTGCCGCCCGCTCTGGCGGCCCTACGCCGCCGTGGCCTCACCTTGGGGCTGGTCTCCAATGTCCAGCGAGACCTGGCGGCCATGCTGGAGCAACTGGGCGTGTTGGCCAGCCTGGACTTCGTGGTGACCTCGGCCGAGGCGGGGCTGGAGAAGCCGCACCCGCCCATCTTCCGCCTGGCGCTTCAGAGGGCCGGCGTGGTCGCGGCCCAGGCCCTCCACGTAGGCGACCAGTACCATTCCGATGTGCTGGGGGCCCGCGGAGTGGGCATCCCAGCCCTGCTCCTGGACCGGGAGGGCGTGTATGGTCAGTATGCCGACGTAGTCCGCATCCGGCGGCTCACGGAGATCGAGGAGCACCTGGATGGGGCTCGCTGAGACCCATGTTGATATCACGGTTGGGGTGAGCGCGATGGCTGAGTTCCCTCCCCCGATGGGGGAGGGTGGCCTTGCACGAAAAGTCGGTCAGTGTAGCGGGAGTGCAGAGTGCAGACAGCCCTCTGCCGGGGGTCAGGGGTGTCCCCTGAACATCTTTCCCACCCCCTTCCTGGCCAGAAAGGGGCAAGGGTGATGGTCGCGGGCATACTCATGGAGAGAAACTGATCGAGAAAATGCGGCTTTTCGTGCTGAGCAGGGGAAGGTTAGGGTGAGGGCTTGAGCTTGGCCAGGTACTGCTTGCGGAACTTGGCGACCTTGGGCTCTATGATCACCTGGCAGTAGGGCTGGTAGGTGTTCCGGCGATAGTACTCCCGGTGATAGTCCTCGGCGGGGTAGAAAGCCTGCAAGGGCACGACCTGGGTCACGAGGGGCTGTTTCCAGAGGCGGGCCGCTGCGATGTCTGCCAGCACCTGTTTCGCCGTGGCCTGCTGCTCCGGCGTGTGATAGAAGACCGCCGAACGGTACTGTGTCCCCTCGTCAGGGCCCTGGCGGTCCAGGGTTGTAGGGTCGTGGATGGTGAAGAAGACCTCTAGGAGATCGCGGAAGGAGAGGGCCTGAGGATCGAAGGCGACCTGCACCACCTCGGCGTGGCCTGTCGTCCCGGAGCAGACCTGGCGATAGGAGGGATTGGGCGCCTGGCCGCCGGAGTAGCCCGACACCACCTTTTCAACCCCCCGGAGCTGCTCGAACACCGCCTCCAGGCACCAGAAGCACCCGCCGGCGAGGGTGGCAACTTCAGTTTTGGGCATGGTCGCCTACCATTTCCAGTCTGACGATTCCCACTTGGTGGGCGTCGGTTTATCAAGCAGCCTGTCTTCGCCTAACTCACGCCTTCGTTGCGCTGCTTCCTCCCAACCGTAGCGGGCCGCGTACTGGCCCCGTGTGCCACCCCTAAAGTCATATTCCTGCCTCATGTCGGACTGGCGCGTTGAACCGCTACCCTTATGCATGGTTTTCCTCTTGGGTGCGGTGGCGCGCTTGGCCGATATGATGCGGATAGTCATGACCCCCTAGATCGGTAACTCCATCCCTACGCCTTCGGCTTGGGCGCGCTTGTAGACCGCGGCGGCGACGGCGGTGTCCCACAGCGCCAACCCGTGGGAGTCGAACAGGGTGATGTCCTGGTCGCTGCGCCGGCCGGGCTTGAGCCCAGCCACCACGTCGCCCAGCTCCCACACCTGTTCCCAGCGGATACTCCCCCGCTCCAGCGGCCCCAGCAGGTCGCCCGACTCCAGCCGCGCCGTCTCCAGCGTGTCGACGACGACGATGGCGCAGCGCTTGAGCGTTTCGTCGTCCACCTCGGCCTTGATGAGGTAGTTGGAGCCGGCGGCGTTGATGTGGGTGCCGGGCTCCAGCCAGGCCCCCTCGAAGACGGGCGTCCGCGAGGTTGTGATGGTGGTGACGATCTGGCACCCCTGGACTGCCAGCTTGGGCTCCGCCACGGGAGTAGTCTTCACGCCCAGGGCCATCGCCAGCTCGCGGGCGAAGGCCTCCCGGTGCTCCGCCTTGCGGCTGTAGACCCGCACCTCCTTGAGCGGCCGCACGCGGGCGATGGCCTCCGCCTGGGTGCGGGCCTGCCAGCCGGCGCCGAAGACGCCCATCACGCTGGCGTCCTGGCGCGCCATGTACTTGGTCGCCACGCCGCTGGCGGCGCCGGTGCGCATCTGTCCCAGGCGGTCGGCCTCGATGATGGCCTGGAGCTGCCCCGTCTCCGTGCTGTAGAGTAGGTAGTGGAACTTGGCGCCCTGGCGGGAGACGGTGTAGGCCTTGTAGCCCATGGCGCCCGCCGCCGGCAGCGCCGCCGCCATTAGGTGGAGCTGAGTGCGGCCGGCGCGCAGCCGGCGCCGGGCGATGTTCTGCGCTTGCCCCATCCCAAGCTGGCGCTCCGCCTCCTCCACCGCGGCCAGGGCGGCGTCCATGGTAAGCAGCTGGGCTACCTGCTTTTCGGTGATGAAGAGGGCCACGGGTGTCTCCGCATTATCTGATGGTGTGGCGCCATGATAGCGGAGGCAGCCAGGGCCAGCAAGCGAGCCGCCCTTCAGCCAGAGCGTGAGAGGCACCTCACCCCCTTAGCCCCCCTTTCCTCCAAAGAGGGGGGAGGGGAAAAGGGGGGCCAGGAGGACACCCCCTGGGACCCCCGGAGGAGGGCTGCGCCCCCTTCACCCCCGCTACAAGTGAGGAGGGAGGCCAAGGCCCGTTGAGGCCCTCTCTCGACGGGAGAGGTTGGGTGAGGGTGAGACCCACCTACCGAGGCGCCGGCCCGCTGTCGCTGCGAGGCGCCGCCGCGTCGTCCGCCGGGGCCGCCGCCCCGACGGGGTGAGCATAGAGGTGTACCTTGCGCACCGGCCAGGAGATCTCGATGCTCTCCTGCTGGTAGCGCGCGGTGAGGGCTTTGATGAAATCGTGAGTGAGGGCGAACTGCTCCGCGAATCCCCTGGCCCCCAGGGCGACGACGAAGCTGATGTTGGAGTCGCCGAACTCCCGGAACACGAAGGCCGGCTGGAAGCCGGGTACGGCGGCGGGGTGCTCCGACTGCAGGCGCCGGGCCACCTCCAGGGTCACCCGCTCCACCTTGTCCAGGTCGCTGCCGTACGCCACGCCGCCCTTGATGAAGACCCCAGTGTCGGGCGCCGGCTGCGAGTAGTTGGTGACGATGCTCTCCGCCAACCTGGAGTTGGGGATAATGATCAGGTTTGCGGTCCGGCTGGTGAGTCTAGTGCTGCGCCAGCCGATCTCCCTGACGGTGCCCTGGAGTCCGTCGCCCACCTCGATGAAGTCGCCGACCTTGATGGCGCCGTCGGTGGCGATGTTGGTGCCGGCGAAGAAGTTGCCCAGGGTGCTCTGAAACGCGAGGGCGATGGCCAAGCCGCCGATGCCCAGCCCCGCCAGCAGGGGCGCGATGTTTACTCCGAGCTGGTTCAGAAGGAAGATGGCGCCCAGCCCGTAGACGCCCGCCATGACGATGCGGCGGAGGATGGGCAGGATATTCTCGTCTATGCGTGTGCTGGTGCGGCTAGCCACCTCCTGGCCGTACCAGGTGATTAGGATGTTGACCAGCCGGCCGCCGGTGTAGGTGCCCAACACCACGGCGAGGGCGCCGACGGCGCGCCGAAAGATGAGCTCGTAGCGGTCGACAAAGGGCAACACCGCCAGGGTCAGGTAGGCGCTCGCCAGCACGATGGCGAGGAAGGCCGGGCGCTCCAGGGCGCGGATGATCGCGTCGTCCAGGGTCGTCTTGGTCTTGGCGGTGACGCGCTTGACCAGAGAGCGGCCCACGAGGTAGACGAACCAGACCACCAGCAGCCCGCCCGTGAAGATGGCCAGGCTGCGGAGCAGGTCGCCCAGGAGTAGACCGGGGAGAAGCTGGATGTGCATGGCGCTTTCGCTGTGTTCTTAGGTCTGGCGCAGGCATTATAGGGCTGATTCCCACTCTGGTCTAGGACGCTGCATCCACGGGCTGCGCCGCCCCCGGGGCCGCCGCCCTTCGAGTCCGCGGGTGGCAGGCCATAATGCCCGGCCAGACGGGCTGGGTCACGTTGGATCTGAAACCCGGCGACTACGCCTTGGTGTGTTTCATCTCTTCGCCCGCCAACCAGGGCAAGCCCCACGTGGCCCTGGGCATGTTCTACCCCTTCCCTGTGTGGGGGTCAGGGCTCCTCCGCTAAAGCAATGGTGTCACCGGCTACAATGACTGTGAGAGCAACCGGAGGTGATCATGCCCAAGGAGCTGACCCCCGAGGAGGCGTTGCAGCGCGCTAAGGCGATGTCGGAGCGCTACGTCGCCAGGGGACCCTACAAGTTCTACCCCGACCCGGAGATCGTGGAGATCGTCCAGAATGGCCTGGGGGAGAACCAGCGCAAGCACGGCCAGCGCTACTGCCCTTGAATGACCGTCAGCGGCGATCCCGTGGAGGATCGCAGGAAGATCTGCCCCTGCGACCGCCACCACGAGGACATCGCCCGCGACGGCTTCTGCATATGAATGTTCTTTGTCAGCGAGGAGTTTCTTCGCCGCTACCAGCAGGACAAGGACACTATCCACAGCACCCTGGGCGAGGTGGTGGCCCCCGGCCAGGCGCTCTTCGATACTGAGAAAGCCCCAGAGAAGGCGGCTCGCTACCGCGAAGTGAAGGGGCAGCAGAAGGACCAGGAGGTCCCGCCAAGTGGGTAGGCGCCAGGTCGTGCCAGCAGCAGATGGACGGCCCCTCCGCAGAGCTGGCCGCCCTTTCGATTGTGACCCGGCGCGGGCGATTACGACCGGCGCGGGCGGCCTTTCACCTTTTCTGTCGCAGCAGCCGGTGGTCGTAGCTAGTGATGTCAACCCCCAGGCGCTTGAGCTCGTAGAGCTCCACCAGGGTGCAGATACCGGCGTAGGCGTAGGGGATATAGTCCTGGCCTGTCAGGCCTAGGTCGTCCTTGGCCCGGTCCGAGCGGTCCTGGTCACCCGAAGGGCTGGGCGGCGAGAAGCTGAAGGTGAACTCCGCCAGCTCGCCATCCGGCTTGACGATGATGCAGCCCAGGTCCTTTCTGGGCGCGCGGTCTACCTCGGCCTCCACCCCGAAGACGTCCCAGGAGCCCATAAAGCGGGGGAAAGGCTCCAGCCCCTGGGCCAGCTGCTTCAGGATTATCCCCAGGGCCGCGGCAGTGGCCTCCGGGTCCTGGTTCTTGTTGAGCGCCTCTTCCGCCTGGCGCTTGAGGGCTGCCGTATCTACCCCCACAAAGGCCTCCTTATTAGCGCATCTCGCCCCGACTGGGATTATAGTGTAGCCACGCAAACTTACAGCAAGCAAGCCATTGTCTTTTGGGACGTGGTGTGCTACTGTTCGGCAATAGTGGTCCCAGGAGGTTGGCCGTGGCAGATCTGACCCCCCGGGCTATCGTTGCCGAGCTGGACAAGTATGTCATTGGCCAGGGAGACGCCAAGCGGGCCATCGCCGTAGCCCTCCGCAACCGCTCCCGCCGGCTGCACCTGGCCCCCGAGCTCCGCCGCGAGGTCCTCCCCAAGAATATCATGATGATAGGCCCCACGGGCGTGGGCAAGACCGAGCTGTCCCGCCGGGTCGCCAAGCTCCTCGATGCCCCCTTCATTAAGGTGGAGGCTACCAAGTTCACCGAGGTGGGCTATGTGGGCCGCGACGTTGAGTCCATCATCCACGACCTGGTGGAAAGCAGCGTCATGCACGTCCACGATGAGAAGCTGAAGGAGCTGGAGACCCGCGCCGAGGGACTGGCGGCCGAGAAGATAGCCTCCTATCTTTACCAGCAGACGGTGGCGCCCAAGAAGCGGAGCGTCGCCCGCCGACCTAGCGCCCTGGTCCCCGCTCTCCAAAGCTCCCTGGGGATCGAGGCCTCAGCTTCAGCAGGCAAGGGGCAGCGGGCCCGGCG
This sequence comes from Dehalococcoidia bacterium, assembly GCA_009692805.1. GTDB lineage: Bacteria > Chloroflexota > Dehalococcoidia > SHYM01 > SHYM01 > SHYM01. The sequence goes on from SHYM01000034.1 coordinate 13,560, forward strand.
CGCCCTGCCCACGGCGCACGAGCTGGCGGAGCTGGGCCGCCTTGTTAAGGAGCTCCAGATGGAGGAGCAGCTCATCGAGATCGAGGTTGCCCCGGACGAGGGCTGGGGCTATCCCGACTATGGGCACGAAAGCGAGTACTCCGGCGGCGGGAGCTCGGGGGAGCAGGCCGAGGAACGGACCACCCCAGCCCGCCCGCGCCGGCGCCGGGTCTCCGTGAAAGAGGCGCGCCGCATCCTCACCCGGGAAGAAGCCCACAAGTTGATGGACTTTGACCAGATAGTAGATGTGGCCATGGACCGGGTGGAGGAGCGCGGCGTCGTCTTCATCGACGAACTGGACAAGCTCATCACCCGCGGCGCCGATCGCGGGCCCGACGTCTCGGGCGAAGGCGTCCAGCGGGACCTGCTGCCCCTGGTGGAGGGCACCACGGTGATGACCCGCTACGGACCCCTCCACACCGAGCATATCCTGTACATCGCGGCCGGCACCTTCCATAACTGCAAGCCCCGGGACCTGATCCCGGAGCTCCTAGGCCGCTTCCCCC
>SHYM01000035.1 GCA_009692805.1 Dehalococcoidia bacterium
TGCCCCAGGACCTGGCGGATGCCAAGGAGGGCGAGGCGCAATACAAGGAGATCACCCGGGCGATGGATAGCAACCCCCAGGTGCGCACGGTGGTGAAGCAGCTGGAGGCGAACTACGACTCGGAGCACCGCCGAGCCGCCGAGCCGGGGGGCGAACCGCCGCCCCTCTCCCCCGAGATCGAGCGGTTCCTACGCGATATAGACAAGGGCTTCCGGGGGAACTAGGTCTGCAGAATATATTCATCATGTCTTGGAGGCGGCTATGGCAGTTTGGCGCATATTCCCAGGCAGTCCCCCACGAGAGGCGCTTGCTCTTGAGAACGGCCTGACTGTAATTGGCTGGGAAGAGGTTCCAGACCTCGCGTCGGCTGAATCCTTGGACAGCCTTCGGACTTTGCTGGCTGCTGTCTATCCAGGCAACAAGCCCAGAAGAATAACGACATGGGCAAGTGAACTTTGGGCCTTTAAAGACCGTATACAGGAGGGCGACCTTGTAGTCATGCCATTGAAGGGTTCGAACAACATAGCCGTCGGCAGGGTAATTGGGCCTTATGACTACCACACGGATCTTCCAGAAGGCGTGAGACACGTGCGGCCTGTGCAATGGATTCAAACAGGGATCCCGCGAACGGCGTTCGGCCAGGACCTAATCCTTTCGTTCGGATCACTGCTCGCCATATGTCGTGTCGAGCGGAATAACGCTGAGCAGAGAATCCGAGCGATAGCAGCGGGTCAACTTGAAACGACCGAGACGAAAGAGGGAGCGCCTGCCGCCGAAGAGTCCCATTTGGATCTGCCTGGATATGCAAGGGACGAGGCCAAATCCTACATTTCCCAACATTTCACTGGGCACGCGCTCGCCGACCTAGTGGATGAAGTCCTTAGGTCGCAAGGGTTTCGTACCCTCGTGTCACCTCCTGGACCTGACGGCGGCGTGGACATCCTGTCTGGCCGTGGGCCAATGGGATTCGATCAGCCCCGGTTTTGCGTCCAGGTGAAATCGGGCGGCAAAACACTTTCGACCTACCAGGCTCGGTAGGCAATCTAAGCGGAAGGCCGGATGTGGTCGCCGTCACAGGCACATCAGGCATAATAGTTGATGCGAAAACCGCGCGACCAAGTCCCGAACATCAGGCGCAAGTAATGATATACATGTGGGCGTTACCCCAAACACAGCGATGGAAGGGCATCAGGTTCGACGGACTGCTTGTCTACCCCGACCGTCGTATCCCTATTGCCCAGAACGCCATAGACGACCAATTCATAACGGGCCTCCGGACCTTGATCCGGCGGGTAGGTGCACTCGCGCCCGCTGTGAAAGTGCCCAGCCTTAGATAGCGAGCCCTGGCCTCGGCCCGAGGGGGCATAATAGAGACACTTGCTCGGGAGGGGGCAGACGGGCCCAGACCGCGGAATAAATCCCGCGGCATCTGAGCTTTCGGGTGCTGCGGGTTTCAACCCGCAGGCCGGCTAGACACCTCCGCTCGTCCCGAGCCTGTCGAAGGGAGGCGCGCCATCCGTATCGTCTCGCTCCTGCCCAGCGCCACGGAGATCGTCTACGCCCTGGGGCTGGATGACCAGTTGGTGGGTGTCAGCCACCAGTGCGACTACCCGCCCGCGGTCCGGCGCAAGCCCGTGCTTACCTCTGGGCGCCCTAGGGACGACACCCTCTCCAGCGCTCAGGTGGATGCCCTGGTGGGGGCGGCCCACCCCGAGGGGGCGGAGCATTCGTCGCCCTTCCGCCTGGACCCGGAGGGTCTGCGGGCCGCCGCCCCCGACCTGGTCCTGACCCAGGAGCTATGCGAGGTCTGCGCCCTGGGCAGCGGCGGCGTCTTCGAGGTGGCGGCCAAGGTGCTCCCCCGGCAGCCCCAGATCATCTCGCTGCGGGCGCCTACCCTGGAGGGCGTGCTGGAGGAGATCGTGCAGGTGGGCGCCGCCGCTGGGGTGGAGCGCCGGGCCCGGCGGCTGGTGGCCGCCATGCGCGGGCGCCTGGAGCGCATCGCTCAACGCATTGGCGACGCCCCCAGGCGGCGAGTGCTGATGATGGAGTGGCCCGACCCGCCCTGGTGCGCCGGCCACTGGATGGCTGATGTGGCGCGCGCCGCTGGCGGGGAGGATGTCTTCGCCCGACCGGGCCAGCGGTCGCGCCGGCTCTCCTGGGACGAGGTGGCCGCGTCGGGGGCCGAGGTAGTGGCCCTCATGCCCTGCTCCTACGGGATCGAGCGCAGCGTGGCGGAGGCCTCGGCGTTGGCGCTGCGGAGGGAGATGCGCAGGCTCCCCGCGCTGCAACAGGGGCGCTTCTATGCCATGGATGGCGCCGTCACCAGCCGCCACGGGGTGCGCGTGGTGGAGGTGGTGGAGGCATTGGCCAGCGCCCTCCACCCCGAGCGCTGTGGCGAGTGGGCCGCGCCAACGATAATCCAGAGGGTCACGGCGCTCCCCAGCGCATCTCCGGCCATTCGTGGGGGCACGCCGCCCCCCACTCCTGTATGAACCCCCATCAGGCGTCGGGCCCCTCCGGCGCGCCACGCCTGGAGGCGGAGGGGGTCGGCGTCACCATCGATGCTGCCCGCATCCTGGAGCAGATCGCGCTGCGGGCCGGCCCGGGGGAGTTTCTGGGGGTCATCGGACCTAACGGGGCGGGCAAGTCTACACTGCTGAAGGCGCTCTCCGGGCTGCTGCGCTGCGAGGGGTCGGTGCGCCTGGAGGGCGCGAACCTGCGCGGCCTGTCGCCGCGGGCGATCGCCCAGGTCATCGCCCAGGTGCCCCAGTCCACGGTGATGGACTTTGGCTTTACCAGCCTGGAGGTGGTGCTCATGGGGCGCCACCCCCACCTGGGACCCCTGCGTCTGGAAGGGCCTCACGACCTGGAGGTCGCCCGCGAGGCGATGGCCTTCACCGAGACGGAGGCCTTCGCCGGGCGCAGCATGCATACTCTTTCTGGTGGCGAGCGCCAGCGGGTGCTCATCGCCCGGGCCCTGGCCCAAGAGCCGCGCCTGCTGCTCCTGGACGAGCCGACGGCGAACCTGGACCTGCACCACCAGCTTCGTGTGCTGGACCTGGTGCGGGTCCTGGTGGAGGAGGGCCTGACAGCCATCGCCGCCATCCACGATCTAAATCTGGCGGCACGCTACTGCGACCGGCTATACCTGCTGAAAGGCGGCCGGCTCCTGGCCCAGGGACGCCCCTGGGAAGTGCTGACGCCCGCCAGCCTGCTGCAAGCCTTCGGGGTCAACGCGCTGGTCTTCACCGACCCGCTCACAGACCGCCTGGCGGTCACGGTCCTGAGTCACCAGGTGGAGGGCGGCCACGCGCCCGGGGGCGGACGCCGCGTCCACGTGGTCGGCGGGGGAGGCCAGGGCGCCCGAGCCCTCTATCTGCTCCACGAGGCGGGCTTCCGGGTGACGGTGGGGCCCCTCAATGAGGGCGATACCGACCTCAGCGTGGCCCGGATGCTGGGGATAGAGGCCATCGCCGTCTCGGCCTTCAGCCCTATCGACGACGCTAGCCACCGTAGACACCAGGAGTTTGTCCAGGGTGCCGAGGCCGTCCTGCTATGCGCTATCAAGGTGGGGCAGGGGAACGTCCGCAACCTGGAGGCGTGCGCGGGGGCGCGGCGGCTGCTGGTAATGGCTGGGACCCCCTTCGCGGAGCGGGACTTCACCGGAGGCCCGGCCGTGGAGCTCTATGACAGGCTGAGGCAGCGCGCCCAGGTCACATCTTTCGGGAGCCTAGTGCGGGACGTGGCCAGCCTGATCGAGTAGCCCAGGTTACGGGAGATGGAAACGGGCGACCAGGGGAAAGCGGGCGAGGGTCAGGGACGTCCCGGCGACCACAAAGAGGGGAAGCGCGCCGGCCGCCACGGCCTGATCATCGTCAACACCGGCCCCGGCAAGGGCAAGACCACCGCTGCCCTGGGTATAGCGCTGCGCGCCTGGGGCCGCGGCATGCGGGTAGTGGTGCTCCAGTTCATCAAGCACACCACCTCTAACTACGGCGAGACGCGGGCGCTGCGCAAGATGGGCGTGGAGAACATCGTTCTGGGGGATGGCTTCACCTGGCTCTCCAAGGACCTGGAGCGCTCGGCGGCCCTGGCGCGGGAGCTGTGGGAGCGGTCCCAAGAGAAGATCAACTCCGGCGAGTACGACGTGGTGGTCCTGGATGAGTTCACCTACCCCCTGAAGTTTGGGTGGATCGATACCCAGGAGGTCATCCGGGTGCTGCGGCAGCGCCCGGAGAAGGTGCATGTGATCATCACCGGGCGCGACGCGCCCCAGGCCGTCATCGACGCCGCCGACCTGGTGACCGAGATGCGCGAGGTGAAGCATCCTTATCGAGACCAGGGTATCCTCGCCCAGCCGGGGATCGAGTATTGAACGGGGGGCGCTGCCAGCAGAGAACGTGGCCCCCGGTCGCTGTGAGAGGACAGCGCCGGTACGCTCCGGGGCGGCCCGCTAGCCGATGAGCACGGAACTAGCGCTACTGCTGGCGGTGGTCGGCGTCGCGGCCAGCGTCCTAGGTGCCATCATCGGCGCCGGCGGGGGCTTCCTGCTGGTGCCGGCGCTGCTGCTGCTCTTCCCCCAGGAGTCGCCCACGATCCTGGCTGGCGTCTCCCTGGTGGCGGTGTTCTTTAGCAGCCTTTCGGGCTCGGTGGCCTTCGCCCGCCAGGGCCGCATCGACTACAGGACCGCGCTCTTGGTCGCGGCCGTCGCCCTGCCGGGCGCGGCCCTGGGAGCGCTTACCACCCGATTGGTCCCCCGACAGGCGTTCGCGGCGGCCTTCGCCGTGGCGCTGGTGCTGGTGGCCGCCTACGTGGTGATAGGGCCGCGGCTGCGGGCGACGAGCGGCGGCTGGCGAGACGGATGGACTGTACGCCAGCTCACGGACCGGCGAGGCCAGACCTACATGTACGCCTTCGACTCACGGCTGGCGGCGCTCTGGGCCCTGATTATCGAATTTTTCGCCACTCTCCTGGGCATTGGCGGTGGGGTCATTCTGGTCCCTGTGCTCCTACGGCTGCACTTCCCCCTCTACGTGGCCACGGCCACCTCTCAGGCGGCGCTCGTGGCGACCTCCTTCACCGGCGTCATGGTGCACCTGGCCCAGGGGGAGTACCTGGCGAACTACGCCCGCACCTTGCTGCTGGCGGTAGCGGTGGTAGGGGGAGCCCAGGTGGGGGCGCGACTATCGTCGCGGCTGCGCACCGCCCTGGTCCTGCGTATCATGGCCGCGGCCCTGGTGCTGGTGGGCCTGCGGCTTTTGCTGCAAGTGGTTGTGGGCTAAGGATGCTTTGCACGAAAAGCCGCATTTTCTCCGATCAGGCTCTCTCCATTTGTATACCCGCGACCATCCCCCTAGCCCCCTTCCTAGCCAGGAAGGGGGTGGTTTGAAAGGGATAAAGGGGGGCACCCCCTTCGACCCTCCGGCAGAGGGAGAACCCCTCTGCGCTCCCTCAATTGCCGGCAGGATGCCCTTTTTGGTGCAAAGCTGCCTAAGGCTGGCGTACCAGAGCCTGGGTCGCCTCCGCCGCCACCTGGCGCAGCACGTCTTGGAGGGGCAGGCCGCGCTCTCGGGCGAGGCGCTTGCAGTCCTCGTATTCGGGAGCGGCGGCGACCGCTCGTCCTCCAAACCGCTTCAGCTTGACGCGCACCGTTCCCAGGCTGGAGGTGAACTCGACGATTTCGCGGTCGGCCTCGTGGCGCTGCACCGGCGTCGCTCGGACGCCCAGGGTCGAGGTCTCCCGGAGCAGGAAGCTGGTGAGGTTCTGGACCAGGGGCGCGGGCGCCAGGACGCTCACCATGGTGGCCGGCCGGTTCTTCTTCATCTGGATGGGCGTGAACCAGACGTCGCGGGCCCCTTCCTCCAGGAGGCGCTCCATGGCGTAGCCGAGGACCTGCGGGCTCTGGTCGTCGATGTTGGTCTCCAGCAGGACCAGCTCCGGGGCCGCGGCCTGCACCTCCCCGATCCAGACCCGCAGCACGTTGGGCACCTCTGGGAAGTCGCTGCTGCCGGCGCCGTAGCCCACGCGCTCCAGCGTCATGGCGGGGCGCTGGAAGGTGGCGAGGGTGGTAACCAAGGCGGCGCCCGTGGGGGTGACCAGCTCCCAGGCCGGCCCACCGTGCTGGCTGGGCTGCACCGGCGCCTGGGCCATCGCTACCAGCTCCAGGGTCGCCGGTCCTGGTAGGGGGATGCGGTACTGCTGCTGTCCCGCCTCGGCGGGATGGTGTCCGCCGAGCCCCGGCCCGCCCAGAGGGAGGGGAGAGGCGTAGACCTTCTGTACATCCAGCAGGTCGAGGCCCGCGACGGCGCCCATGACGTCCACGATAGTATCGATCTCGCCCACGTGGTGGAGCCGCACCCGCTCCATGTCCACGCCGTGGACCTTGGCCTCGGCCCGGGCCAGCCGCCGGAACACCTCCGCACCCTTGTCCTGAACCCGCTGCGGAAGGGTGCTGCCGTGGATGATGGCGAGGACCTCTTCCAGGCGCCGCCCCTGGGGGGCCTCGTGGGAGGGGTCCACATGGACGGTGACGTGGGTGGCGGCGATGGGGCCCCGCATCACCCGCTCCGCCTCCAGGTCGAAGCCGCTGATGGGGAGCTTGGCCAACTCGCGGCGGATGTCTTCCAGGGGGAGCCCGACGTCCAAGAGCGCTGCCATGGTCATGTCCCCGGCGAGGCCGGCGAAGACATCGAAGTAGAGCGCCCTCACGGTCGGCCGGGGCTGCGGGCCGCCACGCCCTGGCCCTGGTTGCCGGGGAGCGCGAGGGCCTCGTTCAGGCGCCCGGAGCGGAACTGCTCCAGGGCGACCTCGGTGTACCCCAGGGCTTGCAGGACACGGCGCACCTCCGCCAGGACAGCGGGCTCGTTGAGGCGCGCCAGGTCGGGCGGGTCGACCTCGATGCGGGCCTTGCTGCCGAAGTGGCGCACCCGTAGCTGGCGGATACCCAGGCCGTGAAGGTAAGCCTCGGCCTGGGCGATTTTATTCAGCGCCTCCACCGTTACGGGCGTGCCGTAGGGGATGCGGGACGAAAGGCAAGGCTGGGCGGGCTTGTCCCAGGTAGGCAGCCCCAGCTGCTGGGAGAGGGCGCGGATCTCGGCCTTGCTGAGGCCCGCTTCCACCAGGGGACTGCGCACCCGGTGCTCGCGGGCCGCGTCGAGGCCGGGGCGATAGTCGCCTAGGTCGTCGCAGTTGGTGCCGTTGGCCACCCAGGTATAGCCCTCGACCTCCGCCAGCCGTTCCAGGTGGCCGTAGAGCTCGGTCTTGCAGAAGAAACAGCGCCGGGGACCGTTGGCTACATACTCGGGGCGCTCCATCTCGGAGGTGTTGATGACCCGGTGTCGCCAGCCGTTTGCCTGGGCCAGGGTGCGGGCCTCCGCCAGCTCGGCGGGCGCGAGGGCGGGCGAGTTGGCGGTCACCATCAGCGCCCGCTCGGCCAGCGCGCCGTGGGCCCTGGCCGCCAGGAAAGCGCTGTCCACGCCGCCCGAATAGGCGACCACGGCCGAGCCCATCTCAGCGAGGAGGGAGAGAAGGCGGTCGCTTTTCCCTTGCAGCGCGTCCATAGCTATATATCCGCCCCCAAAGGAGCTCGGGCCACGGCTTCGGCGGAGGTCGCCTGGGCGGCGCGTCCCGCCAGGTTTGCCAGGCGCAGGGCCTCGGTCACGGTGCGGGCGAAGAGTGGCCGGAGCGCTTTGCCGGTGGCCAGGGAGCCCTCCAACGAGGCGGGGACAATGGCCGTGGTAAAACCCAGGGCCGCCGCTTCGGCCAGCCGCCGCTCTACCTGGCCGACCGCCCGAATCTCTCCTGTTAGGCCCACCTCGCCGATGGCCACCAGGCCGGGATCAAGGGGCCGGTTGTGATAGCTAGAGGCGATGGCCAGCGCCAGGGCCAGGTCGGCGGCAGGCTCCTCCACACGCAGCCCGCCGACGGCGCTCACCATTATATCCTGGGCCGCGAGGGGCAGCCCGGCGCGCCTGGTGAGCACGGCTGCTATGAGCAACAGCCGGTTGTAGTCCAGGCCGTTGGCGGCGCGCCGCGGGGTGCCGAAGGCGGTAGGCGTGGTGAGGGCCTGCACCTCCACCAGCAGGGGCCGTGTCCCCTCCATCACTGGCACGACGGCCGAGCCCGCAGCCCCCACGGAGCGCTCGCTAAGGAAATGCTTGGAGGCATCGGGGACGCCCCGCAGCCCTTGGTCCCCCATCTCGAAGACGCCCACCTCGTTGGTGGAGCCGAAGCGGTTCTTGGCCCCGCGCAGGAGACGATAGGGGCCCAGGGTGTCGCCTTCCAGGTACAGGACCACGTCCACCAGGTGCTCCAGGGCCTTGGGGCCTGCCAGAGCGCCGTCCTTGGTCACGTGGCCGGCCAGCACCACCGGTATGTCATGCCCCTTAGCCCAACGGGCCAGGGTCAGGGCGCACTCGCGGACCTGGGCCAGGGTGCCCGGCCCGCCCTCCACCTTGGGGGCGCGCAACGCCTGAACTGAGTCCACGATCGCCAGGCCGGGGTGGCTGCGTTCCAGGAGGGCGAGGGCTGCCTCTAGGTCCGTCTCCGCGGCCACCAGCACGTGCTGGCCGCGAAGGCGCAGGCGCTCTGCCCGCAGCTTGATCTGCTGGGCCGACTCCTCGCCGGAGATGTAGCAGGCAGGCCCGTCGGCCGTACCCAGGGCATCGGCCAGCTGCAGCAGAAGGGTTGACTTGCCGATGCCGGGTTCGCCCCCGAGGAGCACCACGGAGCCGGGCACCAGGCCACCCCCGAGCACGCGGTCCACCTCCGGGAAGGGCGTGGTCCAGCGGGCGTGGGTTGTCATCGGTATGCTATCGAGGGGAGTCAGGCTGCCGTGGCGTGTCGCTGCCTCTTCCGCCAGGCTGTTCCACTGGTTACAGCGGGGGCACTGCCCCGCCCACTTGGCGCTGGGGGCGCCGCAGGCCTGGCAGATGAACCGTCGGGAGATAGCAGGCATAGCACCCTTCTGGCGGGACGATAGCAGACACCAGTGTCCAAGTAAAGGGCGCAACGCCCTTTCTGAACGGCGGCCCACGGTATAATGCACCCAGTTTTGCGCGAGGGTCACGATGCTCGATCCCGCTCTCCTGCGCCGCTCCCCAGACCTGGTGCGCCAGGCCCTGGCGGAGCGCGGCGACCCCACGGCTTTAGACCCCATCCTGGCCCTGGACGAGCGGCACCGCAACCTGCTCGCGGCGATAGACCAGGCCCGAGCCGAGCGCAACGCCTTGAGCAAGCTGCTGGGCCAGGCGCACGGCCTTCTCGCCAAGGAAGGGCCAGACGAACCGCTGCCCGAGAAGCTGCACCCGCTCCTCGCTCTAGTCGGGGGCAGCGCGGCCAGGGTGGGGCCGACGCTAGCGTCCGTGATCGAGGCCGGGGGCAGCGTCGTGCGTGAACGGGGTGAGCAGATGCGCGTCCAGGAGCAAGAGGAGCGCCAACTGGCGCAGGAGCTCCATCGTCACCTGCTGCGCCTGCCGAACCTCCCCCACTCCAGCGTGCCCCGGGGCGCCGACGCCTCCGCCAACGTGGTGGTGAGGGAGTGGGGCCGCAAGCCCCAGTTCGAGTTCGCACCGCGCCCCCACTGGGAGCTGGGGGAGGGCCTGGGCATCTTCGACTTCGAGCGGGGGGCGAAGCTGGCGGGCGCGCGCTTCTACGCCTTGAAGGGCGCCGGGGCGCGGCTGGAGCGGGCCCTGGGCGACTTCATGGTTGACATCCATGTCCGAGAGCACGGCTACACCGAGCTATGGATCCCTCACCTGGTGCGCCGCGAGATGATGGAGGGAACCGGCCAACTGCCCAAATTCGAAGAGGATGCGTACCGGATCGAGAGCGACGACCTCTTCCTGGTCCCCACGGCCGAGGTGCCCCTCACCAACTTCCATGGCGACGAGATCCTGGACGCGGCCCAGCTTCCCCTGAAGTACGTGGCGCTCTCCCCCTGCTTCCGCCGCGAGGCGGGGGCGGCGGGGCGCGACACCAAGGGCATCCTGCGCGTCCACCAGTTCGATAAAGTGGAGCTGGTGAAGCTGGCGACGCCGGCCACCTCCTACGACGAGCTGGAATCCCTGGTCCATGACGCCGAGGCGGTGCTGCAGCGGCTGGGGCTCCACTATCGGGTCCTCCTCTTGTGCACGGGAGACTTGGGGTTCGCGCCCGCCAAGACCTACGACCTGGAAGCTTGGTCGCCGGCCCAGCAGCGCTACATCGAGGTCTCCTCCTGCTCCAACTGCGAGGCCTTCCAGGCGCGGCGGGCCAACATCAAATTCCGCCCCGCTCCCGGCGCCAAGGCCGAGCACGTCCACACGCTAAACGGCTCCGGCTTGGCCGTAGGGCGCACCATGGCGCTGCTGTTGGAGCACTACCAGCAGGCCGACGGCAGCGTGAACATACCGGAGGCGCTTCAGCCCTATACGGCTACGGGGGGCGCCCCCCTCACCGCCATCGGGCCCGGCGCTCGAGCCTGAAAGGGCCCCGGGGAGCGCGGCGACCCATGCGCATCCTGGCCATCGATGTCGGCACTGGCACCCAGGACATCCTCCTGTTCGACAGCCGCCAGCCGGTGGAGAACTGCGTCCAACTAGTGATGCCCGCGCCCACCGTCATCGTCGCCGGTCGCATCCAGGCCGCCACGGCGGCGGCGCGCCCCGTCGTGCTCACGGGGGTGAACATGGGGGGTGGCCCCAGCACGGGGGCGGCCGTCGGCCACGTGCGCGCCGGCCTGCCCGTGTACGCAACGCCCCAGGCGGCCGTGACCTTCGACGACGACCTGGCGAAGGTGCAACGCCTGGGCATCACCTTGGTCTCCGAGGAGGAGGCGCGGGGCCTGCGGGACGCCGAGCATATCCCGCTCCAGGACGTGGACTTGCCGGCCATCGGCCGCGCCCTGGCCGCTTTCGGGGTCGAGCCTGCCTACGACGCCCTGGCCGTCGCCGTCTTCGACCACGGCAACGCCCCGCCCGACGTCAGCGACCGCGTCTTCCGCTTCGAGTACCTGCTCCAGCGCGTGCAGCGGGACCGGCGGTTGAGCAGCTTCGCCATGCTGGCCGAGGAGCTGCCGCCCTCCCTCACCCGGATGCTGGCAGTCGCCGAGAGCGTGCGGGCCAGCGGCTTCCACGACCCCGTGGTGCTCCTGGACAGCGCCCAGGCCGGGGTCTGGGGGGCCTTGAGCGATCCCGAGGTGGCGCGGCATCGGCGCAAGGTCTTGGTGAATGTCGGCAACGAGCACGTGCTGGCATTCCACCTGGCGGGCGAGCGCATCCTGGGGCTGTGGGAGCACCACACCCATCTGCTCAAGCCGGGCGAGCTGGAGCGCTCAGTCCGCCGGTTGGTGGCAGGCCAGCTCCCGGCTCAGGAGGTCTTTGTCCAGGGTGGGCACGGGGCGTTGAGCTTGGAGAGCCGGCGGCGGTTGCCCTTCGTGGGGGTGACGGGACCCTTGCGCGCCATTCTGAAGGGTTCGCGGCTGCGGGCCCACCCGGCGGCGCCCTTCGGCGACATGATGCTGGCGGGGTGCTACGGACTGGTGCGGGCCTGCGCCCAGAAGCTGCCCCAGAGGCGGGAGGAGATCGAGGCGTCCCTGGCAGGCCGGCCCGACCTCGATCCAAGCCACGCCCACTGATCCCTGGTGGCGTTCTGCGCTGGTCGTTCGGGCGGCCACGCCGCGTTGGTTCAGGAACGTCCGGTCGTGCGCCGGGGGAAGAGGTCCCGTCTGCGGGAGACCAGCCTATCCAGGAATAGCAGCCCGTCCAGATGGTCGATCTCGTGCTGGAAGGCGATGGCCTCATAGCCCTGGCTCTCCAGGACTACGGCACGGCCTCCCGGCTCGAGCCCCTCCACCAATACGCGCTGGAAGCGGGGGACGTCGCCCGTAAAATCTGGGACGCTGAGGCATCCCTCCCGGACCACCTGCTGCTCCGAGCTCTCCAGGAGTCGCGGGTTGAGCAGGATGACGCGCCCGTGGCCCACGCGCCGCTCCGGCCAGCGCTCCCGCGAAACGTCCACGATGATCGCCCGCAGGGGATAGCCTATCTGTGGCGCCGCTAAGGCCACGCCGGGCGAGGAGTCCAGGGTGTCCACCAGGTCACTCAGCAGGGTCTCCAGCGCTGACTCGCCCAGTTCCGTGATCGCTGCGCTGGCCTGGCCTAAGAGAGGATGTGGGTAGCGCAGGATGTCGCGGACGGCCACAGCGCGCTCTAGAGCCCCGGCGCCGTCTCGACCGGATGGAGAGTGATGGCACAGCTGATCTCCTTGCTGACGGCGTCGAGCCGGGCCTCTAGGGCCCGCCGCCCAAGGTGCTGGGGGGCCACTATCTCCAGGGTCATGACATAGACCGGCACCTGGCCTGGGATGACGTGGGTGCTGAGGTCGACGATGTTGATCCCCAGGTCGGCGAGCAGACCGGCTACGGCGGCCACGATGCCAGGGTGGTCGGCCCCGTGAACGCCCAGGAAATAGCCGTCCCCCTCCACCACTTGCGGATCCCCTTCAGGGTAGGAATCGAGATGGACCACCAGGCCCTCCGCGCCCAGGATACCCGCCAGTCCGGCCCGCAGCCGGGCCTCGGCGCCCTGGGGTGCAACGATGATGAGGAGCATGGCGAAGGCGCCGCGCAGCCTGGTCATGGAGGAGTCTTCAATGTTGCAGCCCGTCCCTGTTAAGACACGGGAGACGGCGGCGACGATGCCGGGCCTGTCGCGGCCTAACACCGAGAGGGCGAAACGGACGCTGCGAGAGTTGGTCACGGTCAGATTATAGCGCTAGACTATTGCGGTATGCGGGTCGGAGTTGCCCGGCGGCAGAGTGTTGTAGGCGGCAGGGTGGCCTGGACAGAGCGTCCTTGGTTGCTCTAGTATCTGTACATCTCAAGGGGCTACGTCACGAGCGGTGGCGCTTCGCAGCCGTCCGTGGGCCCAACGGGTTGAGTGGCAAGGGAACAAGCGGCAGGAGAGGGTAAAATGGCAGACCCTACGTTCGACCCCGCTCTGGAGGGTGGCTGGAAGAAGTTCACTGGCAATCTTGGCCCCGTGGCTGACGAGGCCGGCTTCTACTTCGCGGAGACCGACAAAGAGATAGGCCTTTTCCATTACACCGGCAGCGTTGGCTCCGACATCGAAAAAAGGGGCCACGCAACTATAGGACGGGTTGAAAAGAGCCGCGGTAAGCGCGAGGCCCTGATAAAGACCTTGCTATCGCTGGTGAAGGGCATCCCCCTAACATCGTAGAGCAGCCTGGCTACCACCTCACCGCTCATCGCTTTGATTTCGCGCGTGGGAGCAGGAGGCGGGTGGTCTGGACAGAGCGTCCCCGCTTGTCCTAGTATTTGTGCATGGCGTGGGGCTGCGTCATGAGCGCTGGCGCTTGGCAGCAGTCCGCGGGCCCCACCGGATCGAGAGGCAAGGGAATAAGCGGCGGGAGAGGTAAGATGGCAGACCCTACGTTCGACCCCGCTCTGGAGGGTGGTTGGAAGAAGTTCACCGGCAACCTTGGCGCCGTGGCTGACGAGGCCGGCTTCTACTTCGCGGAGACCGACAAAGAGATCGGCCTTTTCCATTACACCGGCAGCGTCGGCTCTGACATCGCCAAGAGAGGCCACGCCACCATAGGGCGGGTGGAAAAGAGCCGCGGCAAGCGCGAGAACCTGATAAAGACCTTGCTGTCGCTGGTGAAGGGCATCCCTCTCAACGAGTAGGGCAGTCTGACTATGAGTAGGGCAGTCTGACTATCACCTCAGCCCTCATCGCTCTGCTGCCAAGCCGGCCATCTAGGGTGTTCAGCGTTGCGCCCACAAGCCCTATCTTCGCGGCCTTAGCTGGAGGGGTGGCCGAGCGGCTGAAGGCGGCGGTCTTGAAAACCGCTAGGCGCAAGCCTCATGGGTTCGAATCCCATCCCCTCCGCCAGAGTTATGGAGTCAGCAGGTGGGCGCAGATCGGCCGTCTGCCCCGGTGGCCCTGGCCGTCTGC
>SHYM01000036.1 GCA_009692805.1 Dehalococcoidia bacterium
ACCTGCTTCCAGTCCCCGACAATCCCCCAGCGCGCCTCCTTGAACATGTTGGCTTCGGGGTCCTTGTTAATGGCGACCACGTTCTTGGCCCCGGAGATGCCGGCCAGGTGCTGGCTGGCGCCGGAGATGGCGATGGCGAAATACAGGTCGGGGCCGACAACCTTGCCCGTAAGCCCGATCTGCCAGGTGGGTGGGCAGAAGCCGCTGTCGCAGGCGGCGCGGCTCGCGCCCTGGGCCGCCCCCAGGGTCTCCGTCAGCTCCTTGAGCGCCGTCTGGAAGCCTTCGGGGCCGCCGATGCCCCGGCCGCCGGAGACGATGATCCGGGCATCCTCCAAGCGCAGCCCCTTGGCCTCCTGTTTGACTACCTCCAACATGCGGGCCCGCACCGTGGACTCGCTCAGGCCCGAAGCATAGGCGACGACCTCCCCCTTCCGCGCGGGATCGGCGGCCAGAGGTTCGAGGGCCTTGACCCGCGCCGTCGCCAGTTTGGGCATCCCGACGCAGGTGATCTCAGCCAGGGCGGCGCCCCCGTAAACGGGCCGCAGGGCCACCAGCTCCTGGCCTTCAAGACGCAGCTCGATGCAGTCGTTGGCCAGGCCGCTGCCCAACCGGAAGGCCAGCCGGGGCGCCAGGTCCCGCCCCACGCCATCGTGCGCCAGCAGGACCACCCGGGGACTGATCTCCTTGACCGCCTTGGCCGCTAGGGCTACGAAAACGTCCGTCTGGTACTTGGCGAACAGGGGCTCATCGGTGACATAGACCTTATCGGCGCCGCGCGCAATCAGGTCCTGGGACACCTTGCCCATCCCACTCCCCGCCGCCAGCGCCACCACCGGCTCGCCCAGGACGGACGCCAGCCGGCGCGCTCCACCCAGGAGCTCGTAGGTGACTGGCACCACCACGCCGCCGACCACCTCCGCGATGACCAGGACTCCCCGCGCTTCCGCCATCGGTTGCCTCCTTAAGAGCCAGGCTCAGATGAGCTTAGCCTCACGCAGCTTGTGGGCCAGGGCGCTGGCTTTAGCCGCCACCGTATCGCCCTCCATGACCTCGCACTTCCCCTCTTTCACGGGTATGAACAGCTTCCGCACCAACACCCGGCGGCCCGCAGCCCCAATCCGTGATTTATCGAGCGCCAGGTCCGCCGCCGACCAGACCGTCACCTTCTTCCGCGCCGCGGCCATAATCCCCTTCAAGGTGGCGTAGCGGGGCTCCCCCAACTCGTTGCTGACCGTGATGACGGCGGGAAGAGGAGCGGTCCAGACCTCGTAGCCATCGGGCAAGACCCGCTGCACCCGCACGGCGCTATCCTCCACGGCTACGTCCTTGGCAAGGGTCACGCAGGGCAGCCCCAGGAGCTCGGCGACGCCTGCCGGCACCTGCGCCTGGTCCCAGTCGGAGGCCTGTCGTCCCGAGAGAACGAGGTCACAACCGCCGATCTTCTTGACCGCCTCCGCGAGGGCGTAGGCGATGCCATGGGCGTCCGAGTCCTCCAGGGCCTGGTCACTGACCAGGAAGCCTTCGTCGCCGCCCATGGCCAGGGCTTTCTTGATGACATCCCGCGCGCCCTCGGGCCCCACGCTGAGCACCACAACCTGGGCGCTGTTCTTGTCCTTGATGCGCAGCGCCGCCTCCATCGCCTGCTCGTCGAAGCCGTTCATCACCGGCGGAATCCCGGAAGGGGGCACCACCTTGTTGGTGGCGGCATCCACCTTGAAGGCAGAGGCGGGCGCCTCAGGGTCGGGGACTTGCTTCACACAGACGACGATCTTCATGGCTGCGGCGTCCTTTCTCAGGCTTGCGTCGGGCGAAGGCCCCACAGGGGCGGGGATGCCCTGGCGCAACGAAGCGGTGGTCACTGGGGACACACCGCTCCCATGGTTGAAACCGACTTACTATAGCCAGCGCCAGTTGCGGCTGTCAAGGCGACCTGCGCCTAGCATCCATCCGTGCATATTGCCGAGCACTCACCTGCCTCGCAGCACCTCGGCGAGCGCCTCGTAGGCCGGCTTCGGGCGGTACTCTTGGTCGAAGAGCAGCGGCGCGTCGTAGGTGGGGAATCGCAGGTCCTGGGCGGCGGAGTCCCCGTCGTAGACGCCGAAGACGCTGAGCGCCTTGCAGTTCGAGGCGGCCAGGCACACCTCGAGCATCTGCCGGTAGGTCTGGGCATGGGCGGCAAGCTGCTCGGGCGTGGCGGGCTTCTGCAGCGGCACGTCCATCTCGGTGATGTACACCTCCAGCCCGAGCTCGGCCAGTCGCTTCATGTTCGGGGCGACGGTGGCGAGATCGAAGCGTTGCTTGGGGAATTTCTGGCGCGCGCCCCAGTGCGTTTGCATGCCCACGCCGTGGATCGGCACGCCGCGCGCTCGCATGCCCTTCACGAACTCGTAGAGCGCCTCTGACTTGCCGTTGAACCCTTCGGCGTCGTGCTCGTTGAGCAGCAGTACCGCTTGCGGGTCGGCCTCGTGGGCCCAGCGGAACGCCATGTCGATGTACTCGGGGCCAATGAGGCGCGTCCAAATCTGTTCCTCCCCTTTTAACAGACTCCCATTGGTGACGTCAAAGGGCTCGTTGACGACGTTCCAGACATGGACGCGCCCGCGGTAGCGGCCAACGACGGTCTGGATGTACTCCCGCAGGATCGCGATGAGCTCGTCGCGGCTGAATTTACCCTCCATGAGCCACGCGGGGTTGTGGGTCCACGCGAGCATCCCCGCGAGCACACGCATGTTGTTCGCCTCTGCGAACGCCACGTGCTGATCCTCGGCGCAGAACCGGTATTGGTCCCGCGCGGGTCGGAGTGTATTCCATTGGAAAACGTCTGCTGCGTTGAGCAGGTTGAACTCGCGCGCGGCGACATCGCGAAGCTGCTGGTTCCAGCGCAGCGACCGCGATGTAACGGCCGCCCCGATCAGGCGATCCCGCGCCGCGGCGCCGGTACGCAGCGACGGCGCCGCGCCCGCGGGGGCGGCCGGCGCGACCGCGCGCACGATCTCGGCGCCCCTGGGGTGCGCGCCGCCAGTCACGACGAAGCGGTGGACGGTGAGCGTCTTGCCCGTGTTTACGGCAGGGCCGAAGAAGAGCGGGCCGCCGGTGAGGGGGCCCAGCACCTTCGTGCGAGCGACCTCGGCGCCGGCGACGCGGAACACGAGGGTGTCACCCTCGCGCTGCACGCTGAGCGCGAGCGGGCCGCTCCGGCCAGGGCCATTGTACCGGAAGGCGGGCGTCGCGCCCGTGCCGTCATAGACCTGTACCTGGACGCGGTCGCCGCCCGAGAGGCCGAGGACGAGCTTCGCGGCAGTGCCGTACCAGCGGGCGGCATCCTCTGGTGGCGGCAGCGAGTTCCAGAACTGGATGCCTCCGAACCCGGGAGTGGTGTCCGCCTCTACCGTGATGGAGATCGCCACGTCCTCGCGGGTCTGTAGCCGCAGGGCATAGTCGTTCAGGAGGCTCAACCCCGTTGTGCCGCCGGCGATGACGAGCTTGCCATCGGCCACGCGTATCCCCGACAAACACTCCCAGCCGGCGTCGGTAATCAGCGTTGGCGGTGGCGTTGGCGTGAGAGTGGGCGTTGGGGTGGGTGTGGGAGCTGATGTAGACGCAGGCGCCAGCGTTGGAGTTGGCGCCGCAGCGGGGGCACTGGTTGGCGTAGGTACGGGCGCTGGCTCTTCGCGCCGCGCCAGGGTGGCAGTAGCAGCAGCCGTCGGGGTTGGGGGCGCTGTTGGACTAGCGGAGGGCGCCGGCTCGGAGGCGCAGGCGACGACCAGGCCCAGGGCCAGGATAACGCCGCTAAAGAGCGCCCACGGCAAGCTCATCACTTCCACGCGGCCACCGCCCGCGCCCGCGCTTAGGACTTGGTCCAGTCGATGTCGCCGTGGAGGTCGGTGGGGTGAGGCTTGGAGGCGAAGGCGTGATACTTGCGCTTCTCCTCGCCCAGCAGGGCGTCGGCCCCGTGCCCAGGGTACACCCGCACGTCGTCGGGCAGGACGAAGAGCCGGCTGGTGATGGATGCGATGAGCTGGCGGAGGTCCTCGCCGCTGGCGGTGTGGCCGGGGCCGTTGGGAAAGAGCACGTCCCCTGAGAACAGGTGCTTGCCGTAGAGCAGGCAAGTGCCGCCTGGGGTATGGCCCGGGGTGTGAATCGCGCGAAGCCGTATCTTACCGAAGGCCAGCTCCTGGCGGTCCTCCAGGATGAAGCTGGGAGGCGACGACAGCTTATCGGCGTCGGCGGCGTGGACCCCCGCCGGGACGCCCGGGAAGGCGGCGCGCACCGCATCCCAAGCCTGTATGTGATCAAAGTGACTGTGGGTGATCAGAATGTAGCGCAGCTCTACCCCCGCCACCTCTTTGAGTATGCGCTCAGGCTCGAAAGGGGTGTCGATGAGGACGCCGGCTTGGGTGGCCGGGTCGCTGACCACGTAACAGTTGTTGCTATAAGGGCCCACGACAAACTTCTTGATGAGCAGGTCTGGCCCCTGGTAGTGATAGGTGGCGCTTGTCATGTCAGAGCCTCCCGCACGGGCTGCCGCCAGAATAGGCGTGCCGGCGCCGCTTGGCAAGGCCACGCCGACGGCGCGGCTTTTTTTCGGCGCGCCAAGCTGCTAAGATTGCCCTGCGCCGACGGCGCCGCCGGTGAACGAGGCTGTAACAGCAAGGGGAGTATCAAGCCATGGCTGACGACGAAGCCAGGATCCTCACCATGACTGTGGAGCGGGGCAAGATCGCGGAGTTCGCCCGGGCCATCGGGGACAACAACCCCATCTACTTCGACCAGACGAAGGCCCGCGCCGCCGGCTTCGCGGACATCCCGGCGCCCCCCACCTTTTACGAGGTCTGGCTGCGCTTCATCGACTTCGGAGGGGACCGCCCCCGTCCCCAGCGCACCCAGGGAGGCCCCGAGGGAGGCTCCGGCTTCGACGGCGGGCGCGAGATCGAGTACCTGAAGCCACTCATCGCCGGCGACGTGGTGACCATGACCAAGCGCGACGGCAGCCCCTACGAGCGCGAGGGCCGCCGGGGCGGCAAGCTTACCTTTAAGGTCGAGAAGTGCGAGCTCACCAACCAGCGCGGCGAGAAGGTAATGGTGGTGCGCAACATCACCGTCAGCACCAGCAAAGTACCGGGGGAGCGCTAGCTATGGGCGAGCCGCTTTATCTCTACTTCGAGGACGTAGCTGAGGGCGCCGCCCACAGCCTGGAGATGCCGCCCATCACCCGCACCGCCATCGTGCGCTACGCGGGCGCGTCCGGCGACTTCAATCCCGTGCACCACGATGAGCTCTACGCTATCCGTCGTGGCAACGACCGTGTCTTCGCCATGGGCATGCTGAGCGCGGGCTATCTATCCCACCTGGTGGGCGACTGGCTGGGGCCAGGCAACCTGCGCAACCTCTCCTTCCAGTTCCGCAGCCAGGTCTGGCCCGGCGACGTGCTCACCTGCAAAGGCGTCATCAAGCGCAAGTACGAGGCCAGCGGGGAGAGGCGCGTGGACGCCGACCTGCGGGTCGAGAACCAGCGTGGCGAAGCGGCGATCGTGGGCGCGGTCACGGCCGCGCTCCCCACCCGGGCCCGCTAGCTGGGCACGTCCGCGCTACATCCAGCCTTGAGGAGCCCCGATGGCCATCCCGCGACAGGCGTTATTGAACCTCAGCATCTTCCCCACCACAACCCTGGTGAATGAGCGCGACCACCTGGTGCTCGGCGGCTGCGACGCCGTGGAGCTGGCCGCCCGTTTCGGCACCCCTCTGTACGTCTTCGATGAGGCCACCTTGCGCGGCCAGTGCCGCGCCTTCAAAGCCGAGTTCGGCCAGCGCTACCCCGATGTATCCATCCACTACGCCTGCAAGGCGACGATTACCGTGGGCCTGGCGCGCATCTTCAAAGAGGAGGGCCTGGGCCTCGACGTCGTCTCCCTCGGGGAGTTCGCCATCGTCCGGGCCGCCGGCTACACCCCGGAGGGGATCGTCTTCCACGGCAACAACAAGGGCCCAGATGAGCTGCGCCAAGCCATGGCGTGGGGCATCGGGCGCATCGCCCTCGACAATTTCCACGAGATCGCATTGGCGGAGGGCATAGCCGCGGAGCTAGGCCGCCGCCAGCCGGTCCTATTGCGGGTGTCGCCCAACGTGGACCCCCACACTCACGAAAAGACCACCACCGGGGTGCTGGACAGCAAGTTCGGCATCCCCATCACCACCGGCCAGGCCGCGGAGGCGGTGCGCCTGATCCAGGCGTCCCCCCACCTGGAGCTCACCGGGCTCCACTGCCACCTGGGGTCGCCCATCTTCGAGCTGGAGCCCTACCAGACCGCCATCGAGGTGACCTTCGCCTTCGCCGCCGAGATGGCGCGGCGCCACGGCCTCCAGATGCGCGAGTTCAGCCCCGGCGGCGGCATGGCGGTCCAGTACCTGGGCCCCTCCCCCGCCCCCACCATCGCCCAGTACGCCCGCGCCGTCTGCGATGCCGTGAAGGCAGAGGCGGCGCGGTGGAAGTTGCCCCTGCCCCGGCTGATGGTGGAGCCCGGCCGCGCCATCGTGGGGCAGGCTGGGGTCGCGCTCTATACCGTCGGCGCCTCCAAGGAGATCGACACGCCGCAGCTCCAGCGGAAGTACGTGGCCCTGGATGGCGGCATGGCCGACAACATCCGCCCCGCCATCTACGGCAGCCGCTACGAGGCCGCGGCCGCCAGCCACGTCACTTCGGGGCCCCTGGAGAAGGTGACACTTGCCGGCAAGTACTGCGAGAGCGGAGACATCCTCGTCAAGGACATCGAGCTGCCCCGGCTGGCGCCCGGCGACCTGGTCGCCATACCCGCCTCCGGCGCCTACTGCATCGCCATGAGCAGCAACTACAACGCCGCCCTGAAGCCGGCCATCGTCCTGGTGCGCGACGGCCAGGCCCGTCTGATCCGCCGGCGCGAGACCTTCGAAGACCTGCTGCGCTGCGAGGTGGTCTAGGGCGCTCCGCGTCCGCCGTATGGACTGGAACATCGTCGGCCACACCCGCGCCCTCCATGCCCTCCAGCGCGCCCTGGCCACGGGGACCCTGGCCCACTCCTATATCCTGGTAGGCCCACCCAGGACCGGCAAGCGCACGCTGGCCCTGGAGCTGGCCAAGGCCCTTAACTGTGCGGAGGCAACCTCAGCCTCCCGGCCCTGCGGGCGCTGCCAGGCCTGCCGCTCCATGGACGCCGGCAAACACCCCGACGTGACGACCATCGCCCTCGGCTCCCCCCTGGTCTCGGGCGAGGATGACAAGAAGGTGCTCCCCCGGCGTTACATCAGCATCGAGCAGGTCCGGGAGCTACAGCGCACCGCTACCCTGGCGCCCTTTGCGGGACGCGCCCGCGTCTACCTCGTCGACGGCGCAGATGAGATGAACGCCGAGTCCGCCAACTGCCTGTTGAAGACCCTGGAGGAGCCACCGCCGCGGGTGCTCTTGGTCCTGCTGTGCAGCGATACCGCGGAGATGCTGCCTACCGTTCTCTCGCGCTGCCAGCGGCTGGAGCTAGGCCTCCTCTCGGAGGCCGCCGTCTCCGCCGCGCTACGCCAGCGCTGGGAGGCCGCGCCCGAGCTGGCGGCCCAACTGGCACAGGCCTGCGAGGGCCGGCTGGGCTGGGCGGTGGCGGCCCTGCGGGAGCCGGCGCTGCTGGAGGCGCGCCAGCTCCTCCGAGAGCGCCTGACGGCGGCGCTCACCGGCAACCGTAGCCAGCGCCTGAACTACGCCGGAGAGCTGGCGTCGCTCTGGTCCAAGGACCGAGAGGAGGCGGCGGAGGCGCTGGAGGCCTTACAGGGCCTGTACCGGGGCCTGCTGCGCGCCCGTGCGGGCGGCGAGCAAGGGGCGGGCCAGTCTGTCCTGACCCCCCTGCCATACCAGCTCCAGGGGCTGCACATCCTCGAAATCGCCCGGGCCCTGCGCTCTTTGGCCCTCGCCCGGGAGCACCTGCAGCAGAACGTGAACGCTCGGCTGGCCCTCGATGTCCTTTTCCTGGGGCTACCGCCCGCCCCGGCGACGGCGTCCCAGGCTGCGGCGGCGCAGGGGGTGGTGGCCTAGGCCCGCGACCATCCCCCTGGCCCCCTTCCTAGCCAGGAAGGGGGTAGTCTGCCGAGGACAGAAGGGGGACACCCCCTTCAATCCCCGGCAGAGGGAGGAGCCCTCTGCACTCCCTCCCGCCGCAGGCGGGCCGGCAGGATGCCCCCTTAGTGCAAAGCTGGAGGCACCCCGGAAAATGGATATCGCTGGATTTGCGCAGACAGGTACAAGTGGGAAGGGGTTAGGGGACCGCCAGCTCTCGCTCCCACCCGGGCACGAACTTGCGCCAGTCCTCCTGGGCCCGGAGGTATTGATAGATCAACTGATAAGGCGTCGCCCGGGGGGCGCTGGGAGAGCGGCGCAGGCGCATGCGCGCCTGTTGGGGGGTGAGCCCTGCCTTGCGATGATTGCAGGGGACGCAGGCCGACACCAGGTTCTCCCAATCGTGGGGGCCGCCCATGTGGCGGGGTATCACGTGGTCCAGGGTCAGCTCTCGGTTCTGGACGCCGCAGTACTGGCAGGCGTAGCCATCCCGCAAAAAGATCTCCCGCCTGGACAGCTTGCGGCGGAAGAGGCGGGGGCGCTTGATCAGATATAGCAGACGGATAACCGAGGGTATCCGGAACACCCGGGTGGCGCTGCGGATGATGGTCGTAGCGTTCTCCACCACCTCAGCCTTGCCCCGCTCCAGCAGTATAAGCGCCCGCCGCGCCTTGCAGACGTTGAGCGGCTCATAATTGAGGTTCAGCACCAAGACTTGGGCCTGTAGCATTACCTTCCCTCCTACGAAGGTACTGCTTTGATAGCGGCGATTCTAGTAATTGGACGCCCCGCCGTCAACTCGGCATCTTTCAGCAAGGGCTAGACCGGGGTGCCGCGGGGGCGATCGTAGAACTGCTTGATGCTGTCAAACTCCCGCGGCAGGACGGCCAGCACCAGGGGAAACCCGCGGGCCAGCACCCCCGCCAGCAGCGACTCCCTCAGTACTCGCTCGCCCCCGACGACGGGATAGCGGGTCCAGGCCGCCAGCATTCCCCCCAGGATCACCGCCGCCGCCAGGAACCCGAGGGCAACTCCGCCCGCCCGGTCGAGCCAGCCGAACTGCTGCCCCACCAACACCTTACGCAGAATAAGGGAGGCGATGATGGTGAAGGCCACTACCAGGATGAAGATCAGGAAGAAGGCCAGGGCGTTGGCGGTCTGGTCCGAGCCCACGCCTGTCAGGCGTGGCGCCAGTCCGCCATAGGTGCGCCCCGCCACGTATATCCCGAAGATGACCCCGCCGACACGACCGGCGCCCAACAGCAAGCCGGTGGCCATGCCGTCGAAGGCCGCCAGGGCCAGCAGGACTATGATGATGATGTCAAGCCAGTTCATCGCGGAAGGGCCGCCCTCAGCCCGTGGCGGAGACCGCCACCAGGCCCGCCTCCACCCTATCCCTGAGCGCCACCTCTAGGACTCGCTCCATGCCGTCCACCGGGACAAACTGCATCTCCCGGCGCACATCCTTGGGAATCTCCTCCAAGTCCTTGCGGTTCTTGGCGGGCAGCACGAAGGTGCGAATGCCAGCGCGATGGACGGCCAGCACCTTATCCTTGACGCCGCCCACCGGCAGCACCCGCCCCCGCAAGGTGATCTCGCCGGTCATGGCCACATCCCTGCGCACCGGACGCCGGGTGAGGGCGGAGATGAGGGCCGTGGCCATGGTGATGCCGGCCGAGGGACCGTCCTTGGGGGTCGCTCCCGCCGGCACGTGGATATGGATGTCCAGCTTGTCGAAGGAGACGGCGATGCCGAGCTGGGCCGCCCGCGAGCGGGCGTAGGAGACGGCGGCCGTGGCCGACTCCTTCATCACGTCCCCCAGCTGGCCCGTCAGGATCAGGTTGCCCTTGCCTTCCATTAAGGTCACCTCTACACCCAGGACGTCGCCACCCTGCTCGGTGCGGGCCACGCCCATGGCCACCCCAATCTCATCCTGCTCCTCGGCGGCGCCCCAGAAGAACTGCTGGGGCCCTAGGTACTTGGGCACCGCCTGGACGCCGACCTGGCGCGGAGGCTCCCGCCCTTCCGCCACTTGCCTGGCCACCTTGCGACAGATGGTGCCTAGCTCTCGCTCCAGGTTCCGCACCCCGGCCTCGCGGGTGTGCTCGCGGATGATGCGTACCAAGGCGGCCTGGGAGAACTGTAAGGGCCTATCGGCCAGGCCATGCTCCTTCAACTGGCGTGGGACCAAGAACCCCTGGGCGATGCGGAGCTTCTCCTCTTCGATATACCCGGGCAGCTCGATCACTTCCATGCGGTCGCGCAGCGCCGGCAGCACGGGGTCCAGCACGTTGGCGGTGGCGATGAAAAGCACCTTGGACAGGCTGTAGGGCACGTCCAGATAATGATCGGAGAAGGAATGGTTCTGCTCCGGGTCCAGCACCTCCAGCAGCGCCGCCGAAGGGTCGCCTCGGAAGTCCGTGCCGACCTTGTCCACCTCGTCCAGCATGAAGACAGGGTTAACCGCGCCGGCGTTGCGCATGGTCTGGATGACCCGCCCCGGCAGGGCGCCGATGTAGGTGCGGCGGTGGCCGCGGATCTCCGCCTCGTCGCGGATGCCTCCCAGGCTCACCCGCACAAAGCTCCGCCCCAGGGCCTGGGCGATGGACTTCCCCAGGCTCGTCTTGCCCACGCCTGGGGCCCCCACGAAGCACAGGATGGGGCTGCGCAGGCTGCCTTGGGCCAGCTTGCGCACCGCCATGTACTCCAGGATGCGCTCCTTGATCTTGCCGAGGCCGTAGTGGTTCTCGTCCAGCACCCGGGCCGCTTGCTTGATGTCCAGGTTGTCCTCGGTCTCCTTGCTCCACGGCAGGGCCAGGAGCCAGTCCGCGTAGGTGCGGATGACGGAGACTTCGGGCGATGCGGTGGGGATCGTCGCCAGCCTCTCCACCTCCTCCAGCGCCTTCTTCTTGACGGGCTCCGGCATCCCCGCCGCCTCCACCCGCTCCCGTAGCTCCTTGACCTCCCTGGTCTGGGGGTCTACCCCCGAAAGCTCGCTCTGGATAGCCTTGAGCTGCTCCCGCAGGAAGAACTCCCGGTGGGACTTGTCCATCTCCTCCTGGACCTTGGAGTGGATCTTGCCCTGGAGCTGAAGGACATCTAGCTCCTTGGCCAGGAGCTGATGGAGATGGGAAAGCCGCTCCCTAGGGTCCAACAAGTCCAGAAAGAGCTGTTTCTGGGCGAGCTCCAAGCGCAGGGTGGAGACGATGAAGTCGGCCAGGGCGCCGGGATGGTCTATGTTCAGGGCCGCGACATACTGCTCTTCTGCCAGGTTGGGAGAGAGCTCGACGCAGCCCTTGTAGAGCTTCAGGACGTTGCGCTTGAGGGCCTCCACGTCCCGGCCTCGGGCCGGCTCCTCCTTCTGGGGGGTGACCAGAACCCGGAAGTAAGGTTCTTGCGCCACCACCCGCTCCACGACCACCCGCCGCTGGCCCTGCAACCAGAGGGAGGTGGTGCCGTCGGGCATTTTGACCACCCGGCCGATCACCGCCTCGGTGCCCACCCTATGCAGGTCCCCCGTGGTCACCTCGGTGGTCTCGGGATCGCGACGAGCGACGACTACGATCCGATGGTCGCCCTTGACGGCCGCCTCGATGGCGCCTAAGGAACTCGCCCGCATGACCGTCAACTGAGCTACCGTCTCGGGGAAGACCACGGTGTCGCGGCGGGGAAGGAGCGGCAGCTCCACCGCGGTAGACGGGGCCTGTTTCGAGCCAGCGCGCCGGGAAGGGGACCCTGGCACAGCATCCTCCTCAGAAATCTTGCGGGCCACCAAGCGGCCACCGTGTTCCCTCAGTCTAGCACGCCGGTGTCTCCCAGGGCCGGCGCGCCTTGCCTTGACAGCTATCGGCCTTGCCCTAGAGTTTGCGCCCGGACGGTAACGGCGTTGAGGGCCAGCCCGATAACCACGGGGCCCGGAGAGCGCAGAGCCTTGAAGGCCACGGTGGCCTCCCTGGGCAACCTGCCGCGGCGAGGCTGGCTGTTGATCGGCGCCGGGCTCTGCCGAGGGCCTGGCAGACACAAGGGGTCAGGGTTTTCGGGTAGGCGTGTCAGTCGTTGTCTTGGCACCCTGGGCCACACCTTCGTCCCCGTTTCCATTCACGCCGGCGGCCTGCGCTACCACGGCATGGCGCCCCTCATCAGCCACATATGTGCCCACAAGATCATCGAGTGCGTCGCCGTCCACCAGCGCCCCGTCTTCGAGGCCGCCGTCCAGTTCGCCCGCACCGAGGGGATAGTCCCGGCGCCGGAATCGGCCCACGCCATCCGCACCGTCATCGACGAAGCGCTGCGGGCCAAGCAGGCGGGCCAGCGCAAGGCCATCCTGTTCAACCTGAGCCGCCACGGCCACTTCGACCTAGGCGCCTACGACGCCTACCTGCCGGGCAAGCTGGAGGACTACGCCTACCCCAAGGAGAAGGTGGAGGAGGCGCTGCAGGCGCTGCCCAAGGTGTCGGTGTAGGCGCGCCCGGCCTTTGACAAGGATGAGGAGCGCTGGTAAGCTTTGCGCATAAGCAAAGGCGCAGAAGGGGATTAGTAAGCCAGAGGCGGGGCTCAGAGAGCCGGGGGTAGGTGCGACCCGGCGCCCGCGCAGGGCCGAATGGACCCCGGAGCCGCAGCCCGAAAGTCCTTTTTTGAAGGGCGAGTAGGCCCTGCCGGAAGGACACCGTTAGCGGTCCAGGGCATCTCCCCTTCCGGGACGTGCCTGAACGAGATGGTCCCGACCATGTCGGGACCGAAGTAGGGTGGTACCGCGGCCTACCCCGCCCCTAGTGGCGGGGTATTTTGTTGGGGGCCGCAAGTTGTCCTGAAGGGGCAATATGTATACACCCACGCTGGAGCAGGTCAGGGCGCTGGGGGCGCAAGGCAACCTCGTCCCCATCTACAGGGAACTCCCCGCCGACCTGGAGACGCCGGTCTCGGCCTTCCTTAAGGTGGCGCGGGGCAAGTACTCCTTCCTCCTGGAGAGCGTGGAGGGCGGGGAGCGCCTGGCCCGCTACAGCTTCATCGGCACCCAGCCCTACAAGGTGCTCAAAACCGGCCCCGGCCAGCGGTCGGGGGCAGTGGACCCCCTGCTCCTGATCGAGCAGGAGCTCTCCCGCTTTCGCCCGGTGGCGGTAGCGGGCCTCCCCCGGTTCCTGGGCGGCGCCGTGGGCTACCTGGCCTACGAGGTCACCCGCTACTACGAGCCCCGCATCCCCCTGCCGGCGGCCGATCCCCTGGGGGTGCCGGAGTCCATCTTCCTCTTCACCGACACCCTGCTGGTCTTCGACCATCTGAAGCACGTCATCAAGGTCATCAGCCACGTCCACCTGGACGGCGAGGTGGAGCGGGCCTACGCCGAGGCTACGGAGCGCATCGAG
>SHYM01000037.1 GCA_009692805.1 Dehalococcoidia bacterium
CGCCTGGCGGCCAAGGTGAAGGAGGGCATCCGCGCCGCCGGGGGGACGCCCATCGAGTTCAATACCGTGGCCGTCTCCGACGGGATCGCCATGGGCACCGAGGGGATGAAGGCCTCCCTGGTCAGCCGCGAGGTCATCGCCGATTCCATCGAGCTGGTGGCGCGGGGTCATTTGCTAGACGCCTTGGTGGTCATCTCTGGCTGCGACAAGACCATCCCCGGCGCGGTGATGGCTTTGGCGCGCCTGGACATACCCTCCCTCATGCTCTACGGCGGCTCTATCATGCCGGGCCGGTTCCAGGGCCACGACGTGACGATCCAGGATGTGTTCGAGGCCGTGGGCGCCTACACCGCGGGGAAGATGAGCGCCGCCGAGCTGCGGGAGCTGGAGGGCGCTGCCTGCCCGGGGCCCGGCGCCTGCGGCGGCCAGTTCACGGCCAACACCATGGCCACCGCCTTCGAGCTCCTCGGCATCTCGCCCATGGGCAGCGCCAGCGTGCCGGCCATGGACCCGCGTAAAGACGATACCGCTTTCGAGGCTGGCCGCCTGGTGATGGAGGTGCTGCGCCGCGACCTGCGGCCCAGCCGCATCATCACCCGCGGTGCCCTGGAGAACGCGGTGGCTGCCGTGGCCGCCACCGGCGGCTCCACCAACGGCGTGCTGCACCTCCTGGCCGTGGCCCGCGAGGCCGGCGTGCCCCTGGCCATCGATGACTTCGACCGCATCAGCTCGCGCACCCCGCTGCTCGCCGACCTGAAGCCCGGCGGCCGCTTCATGGCCACCGACCTCTACCGCGCGGGCGGCATCGCCCTGGTGGCGAAGCGCCTGCTGGACGCGGGGCTGCTCAAGGCCGGCGAGATGACGGTGACGGGCCGGACCATCGGCGAGGAGGCCAGCCGCGCCGTCGAGACCCCGGGCCAGGTTGTGGTGCGGCCCTTGTCGGACCCCATCAAGCCCACGGGCGGCCTGGTCATCTTGAAGGGGAATCTGGCCCCCGAGGGGTGCGTGGTCAAGGTGGCCGGCTACGAGCGGCTGAGCCACCGGGGGCCCGCGCGCGTCTTCGACCGGGAGGAGGACGCCTTCGCCGCCATCCAGCGCCGGGAGATCCGCGCGGGCGACGTAGTGGTGATCCGCTACGAGGGGCCCAGGGGCGGGCCGGGGATGCGCGAGATGCTGGGCGTCACCGGGGCCCTGGTGGGTCAGGGGCTGGGGGACTCGGTAGCGCTGCTGACCGATGGCCGCTTCTCGGGCGCCACCCACGGGCTCATGGCTGGGCATGTGGCCCCCGAGGCGGCTGTGGGCGGGCCCATCGCCGCGCTCCAGGAAGGCGACACTATCTCCTTCGACGTCGCCGCGCGGCGGCTCGATGTGGAGTTGGCCGACGCTGAGATCAAGCGGCGCCTCGGCCGCTGGACGGCGCCGGCGCCCCGCTACACCAGCGGCGTCATGGCCAAGTACGCTCGGCTGGTATCGTCGGCCTCCGAGGGCGCGGTGACAGGATAGCAGGATAAGACATGGGCCCGAAATCGCTGCTGAAGGCCGGTCTCTCACTGGCGCTCGTGATGATTTCGGCTTGCGGCGGCGAGGCTCCTATTGAGAGCCGAGAAGTTTCCGTCTCTCTGAGTGATTTCACACACCCCATGTCTTTGGTCCGCTCGAAGCAGCTTACTAGAGACTTTGACCTCGTCACTGCCTCCTTGCGCTGGGATGATAAAGTTCGCAGTGATTTCGCTAACGGTGTTTTCACTCAGTATTCTCAGGAGTTCACCTGGAGAGATCCGAGGGGCAACATCGTTGCCAGGAAAGATTGCGGCGATGTGCCGGACGAATTGCAATATTGCAGATACTACCTTGGCGTAGATGTCTACGTCTTGTCATTCAACACACTTAAGGGTGCGAGACGAGCCTTCCAGATACTGGCAGAGCCGGCGAGGGCCATTGTGGTTGAAGGAACTGAAAGCACACATACGGGTGAGAGGGAGTTGTTGGTGTCTCGTATCGGTGACGAGTCGAGAGTGTTCGATCGGACGAATCGCACTAGATATGAGCGTCCAACTACCACTATCAGGGTAGTAGCCCGAAAGGACAGGATAATAGTTCTGGTCGAAGGACAAGAAGTAAAGGAGTCAAGATGGGGACCTGGCCCCATCAAGGCGGGCTACTACGGGATCTTGGCCTCCCGCGTTATTGAGCGAGTAGAACACTTGCTGCCTAGAGACGGGCGCTAACGGTAAACCGGGGGATGGTTCGCCAGGCTTTTTCAGCACCCTATACTGGAGCTACTATGCCCAAGTTTCGCGCCCCGCGGGGAACAACCGACCTGCTGCCGGAGGAGCAGCCCTACTGGGACTTCGTCTCCCAACAGGTCGAACGGCTTTGCCGCGCCTATGGCTACGGGCGCATCGAGCCTCCCGTGTTGGAGGACGCTGCCCTCTTCGAGCGCGGCGTCGGCGCCGAAACCGACATTGTCCAGAAGGAGATGTACACCTTCCAGGACAAGGGCGGCGACCTGCTGGCGCTGCGCCCGGAGGGCACCGCCTCGGTCTGCCGCGCTTATCTGGAGCACGGGATGCACAGCCTCCCTCAGCCGGTGCGGTTGTACTACTTGTTGCCCATGTTTAGATACGAGAGGCCTCAGGCGGGGCGCTACCGGCAGTTCCACCAGTTCGGCTTCGAGGCCATCGGCGAGGGCGACGCCGCCCTAGACGCCGAGGTCATAGACCTCTCCTGGCAGCTCTATCAGGCCTTCGGGCTCAGGGACCTGACCCTGGTGCTCAACAGCATCGGCACGCCGGAGAGCCGGTCGCGCTACCACCAGGCGCTGCGGGAGCACTACCGGCCTCACCTGGAGCGGGTGTGCAGCGACTGCCGCGCCCGGTTCGAGCGGGCGCCGCTGCGGCTGCTGGACTGCAAGCAGGACGCCGCCCTGGCGGAGGCGGCCCCCAGGAGCCTGGAGCACCTAGACGGGGAGTCGGCCCACCACTTCCAGCAGCTCCGCGCCTATCTGGACGCCCTGGGCGTGCCCTACACCCAGGACCACCGCCTGGTGCGGGGCCTCGATTACTACACCAGGACCGTCTACGAGATCCAGCCGTCCCAAGAGGGCAGCCAGAGCGCCATCGGCGCCGGCGGCCGCTACGATGGGCTGATCCAGGAGCTGGGAGGGGCGCCCACCCCCGGCGTCGGCTTCGCGGGCGGGGTGGAGCGTATCATCCTGAACCTGAAGCGCCAGGGCAGGGAAGTGGGTCCAGGGGCGGCGCCCCGCGCCTTTGTGGCCTCGGTGGGGGAAGAGGCTAAAACGGCGGCGGTCCGGATCACCGGCGAGCTGCGGCGCGCCGGGATTACGGCCCTGATGGGCCTGGGTGGCCGCAGCCTCAAGGCCCAGCTCCGCCAGGCTGGCGCCCTAGGGGCCCCCTACGCCGTCATCATCGGCGGCGATGAGCTGGCGGCGGGCGCAGCGACGGTGCGCGACCTGGCCCGGGGGGAGCAGGAGTCGGTGCCGCTGGGCGGGCTGCGGGAGTGGCTGCAGGCCCGCGTGGGTGGACCCCTATCCTAACCTTCCCCGTCCGCGGGGGAAGGCATTCAAACTACCCAGCAAGCGCGGAAATGAGTCCACATACCCCTCTCCCCTGGAGGGAGAAGGATGGGATGTCGGTGGTTCGACAGGCTCGCCACGAGCGGGAAACACATTCCGTTCGCCCTGAGGCAGTCGAAGGGCCACTAATGCCCCTTCATCCTGCAAGGGAGAGGGTTTTGAAAACAACCTATAGCAAGAATGCGAACTGAATGTTAAACATGATGCCGGTAATGACACTGGCATGAAAGCGGCCCCCACTCCTGCGCTCCTGCCGCCCCCTCCCCGTAAGGTCTTTTACGGCTGGTGGGTCCTGCTGGCCCTGTGCGCGACCACGTTCTACATCGCCGGCTCGTTCTGGTGGGGGTTCTCGGTCTTCTTTCCCGCTATCCTCGAGGAGTTCGGCTGGAGTCGCGCTCAGGCGTCCCTGGCCCTCACCTTTCAAGGCCTGGAGGCCATCAGCGTCGCGGCCGCCATTGGCTATCTGGTGGAGAAGGCGGGCGCGCGGAGGCTGATGCTCTTCGGCCTTGTCACCACCGGTCTGGGCCTGATCCTCCTCGGCAGGACGAGCTCTTTGTGGTCGTTCTACGGCGCCTTCGCGGTTATCGCCGTGGGCACCAGCGCGGCGGCGGGGATCGTGGCGCAGACCCTGGTGGTGAAGTGGTTCCGCCGCCAGCGCGGCCGCGCTACGACGGTGCTGATGCTGATGCCGGGGCTGGGCGCCACGCTGATCATTCCCGTCCTGACCATAATGATCGACACCATCGGCTGGCGACAGAGCCTCCAGTTCATCGGCGTCGGTCTCTGGGTCCTGGCGGTGCCAGTCCTGCTGGTCGTCCGCGACTCTCCCGAGAGCATGGGTCTGGAGCCCGACGGCGCCGGCTCTGGTGGCGCCTCTGGCCAAGGGTCGGGGGGGACGGCTGCGGGCGGCCAGGAGGAGCGTGGCTTTTCGGTGCGGGAGGTCGTACGGCTGCGCACCTTCTGGTTTCTGGTGGCCTGCTTCACCCTTTGGAGCCTGGCTATGTCCAGCGTTCAGCCCCATCTGTTCGTGGCGCTTATAGGCATCGAGATGCCGCGCTCTGAGGCCACCCTGGTCGTAGCCCTGCTCCCGGCCCTGAGCATGATCGGACGGCTCGGCTTTGGCCTGCTCACTGACACCGTGGACCAGCGCTACCTTCTGGCGGTGGCGGCGGCGACCATGGCGGTGGGGCTGGCCTTCCTGGCGCTGCTCATGGCGCGCCCCGGCGCGACCTGGCTGGCCTTCCCGTTCCTCGCGTTCTTTGCCGTCGGGTTCGGCGGTTCCATCCCGACGCGAATAGTGATCAGTGGCTATTACTTCGGCCGGCAACACTTCGCCGCGGTTTTCGCGACCCTCCAGGCCGTCTCAGCCTGGGGAGGCATGGTGGGGCCGCTCTTCTCGGGGTGGGTTTTCGACACCACCGGCTCCTACCTCATCGCCTTCGCGCTGGCCGGTGTCCTGTGCGCCCTCTCCCTCCCGCTCACCCTTATGGCGGCCAACCCCCAGCCGCGGGTGCCGTCGCGCCAACCCACCCCACCGTAAGTAGCTTTTTACCTGGTTAGCGCACGCCCAGCGCGGCCAGCACCCGTTCCAGCGCCGGCTCCAGGTCCTGGGAGGTGTCTACCCGAATGTGGGGACCCAGTATGGGCTGCGCCTCCCTGCGGTAGCGCAGGTACACCTCCCAGTCCGCCTCCGAGCGGTCGGCGGGGTCGGCGCTGAGGCGACGTCTCGTCAGCCGTTGCCGCACCACCGCCGCGGGCGCCTCCACCCAGACGAGTACGACGGTGGCGCCGGCCGCCGCGGCGACGCGGTAGACCCCCTGGCGATGGGCCTCCCGTAGGTTGGTGGCGTCGAAAATCAGGGGGATGCCCTGAGCCAGCAGCTCGCCCATGAGCGCATGGAGGGCGCGGAAGAGGCGGGCGTTCTCCGCAGGGCCATAGGTGGGAGGGTTGAAGAGCGCCCGCCGCAGGGCGTCCGACTCTATGATCGTGAATCCGCTGCGCTCCGCCAAGCGTCGGGAGAGGGTGGACTTGCCCACCCCAGGCAACCCGCAGACCATCACCAGCGCCACGACTCCGGGCCTGGGCCGCGGCTGTGGGGGCGGGGGAAGGGCCTGACGCAGGCGCTCCAGGTCGCTCTCCAGGGGAGCGTTCACCGGCGTTTAGGGAAGCTGGCGGTCGAACAAGAGACGGTGCCAGAGGGCCGCGAGGCCCCGCGGCCTGTGGTCACAGAGCCCTGCGGTCAGCCGCCGGGCCACGATCAGGGCCAAGACCGCCAGGAGCGCCCAGGTCACGCCCGGGGGATCGTCCCGGAGCCAGGACAGCAGTGGCATCAGGGCGAAGGTGCCCAGAAGGCCGAGGGGCACGCTCCGGCTCTGGGCCCGGAAGCGCCAGCGCTCGGGCGTCGCTGTCCCCCGCCTCGCTAGCAGGGCGGGCAGCCCTTTCCAGGCTGAGCCCAGGGCGGCGGGGACGAGGCTGAGGGCGAAGGCCACGGGGCTGGCCACGATCGCCATCCCCAAGCCAGCGCTGTTGCCGCGGCCGCCGTCGAAGCGGAGAAAGAGCGGCCATATCTGGCCAGCCACCGCCGCTACCCCGGCGGCCGCCGAGGCGTTGAGGTCGAAGCCCAGCCCCCGGCCGATGACCACGGGTATCACCCCCTTCAGGATGTCTGCCAGCGCGCCGACGGCGCCTACCCCGGGGCCTAAGTTCTGCCAGAGGTTACTTCCTCCCACGTTGCCGGAGCCCACCCGGCGCAGGTCCACACCCCGGTGGGTAGCGAGGAGGTGAATGAGGGGCGCGGACCCCAGCAGGTATCCACCGGCGATAAGCAGGGCGTTGGCCCACCAGTCCATCGTTTACTCTCCGGGGCGCTTACTCCGCCGGGAGCTCGGCGTCGAAGTGGGGATAGAAGGCCACTCCCAGGAGGCCGGGGCCGGTGTGGGCGCCCATCGCCGGCGTGAACTCGGTTAGGTGTAGCTCTAGGCAGCGCGCTCGCTTAGCAAGCTGCGCCTGGAGCCGGGCCGCCTCTTCGGGGACATTAGCGTGCATAACCGCGGCATGAATGGGCTGGCCGCCGGCGGCTTCGCCCACCAGCCCCAGGAGCCGCTCGATGGCTTTAGACTTGGTGCGGGTGCGCTGCGCCAGGCTCACCCCGCCGTCTGGCTGCAGCTGAATGATGGGCTTGATCTGTAATAGGTGGCTGACCCAGGCCGCCGCCCGGGGCACCCGCCCACTCCTGGCCAGGTAGGCGAGCGTGTCCACCATGGCGAACAGCCGCACCCGGGGCTTGACCGCCTGGGCCCGGGCGAGGACGCCTTCCAGGTCGCACCCGGCCGCGGCGGCCCGCGCAGCCTCCAGGACCACGAACCCCTGCGCCATGGCCGCGGCGCCCGAGTCCAACACCGTAATCTTGACCCCTGGCAACTGCTCCCGCGCCAGCTCGGCGGCCGCGCGGGCCGACTCGTACATGCCGCTGAAGGCGGGCGAGACGGTGACGCAGATGATGGGCCGCTCGCCCCCGGAGACCCGTTTGAAGAGCTCCAGATACACCCCAGGGGAGGAGGGCGCCGTGGTGGGGGGGCGCTGGGAGCGCTGGAGGAGCTGGTAGAACTGCTGGGACGTGATGTCTATGCCATCGCGGTAGCTGCGGCCGTCCACAACCAGGTTGAGGGCCGCGATACCGATGCCGTAGCGCTCTACTAGGTCGGGCGGCAGACAGGCGGTGCTGTCCGTGACTACGGCCACGGTGATCCCGGTGGGGTGAGCGGAGGCGCGAGCCCCTGGACTCACATCCATAGCGGGGATGTGCTAGCTCCGGGGCATCAGGCGGTCTAGCTCGGAATCCTCGGGCTCGTTCCCGCCGCCGCGCGGCGCGACCCGCGTCTCCAGGAGGGCTGGACTGAGGAGCAGGCCGAGCAGGAGGAGGGCCACCAGCCCTAGGCCCCAGCGGCTCATATCCTGGGGCGAGGCCTGAGCCACCACCAGCCATATGGCCAGGGCCGTGAAAAGGAGTGCTCCTACTTTCAGGCGCCGCTGCCGCAGTCGCACGAAGCACCCCGTGCCAAAGGCCAGGGCGAGTAGGGTCATGGCTATGCCCCCGTCTACCTCACGGAGCAGAGGGTTAAGGGATACAGCCAGCGGGCCGCGGCTGCTCAACACCAGCAGCCAGCTGGCTAAGGCCGGCAGGGGCAACAACAGCAAGGTCCCGAAGATCCAGTCCCGCTGCACCACCCGGATCGCGATAGAGGCTAGGGACCAGATGGTGAAGGGCAGGGCAGGGAGCAGGAAAACCCAGGCCCAGGCTGGCAGCGGCGAGGGCGCCCCGGTGGCGTGACTGTGAACAGCCTGCCAGAGATAGAAGAGCGTGATGACGCCGGGCGCCAGCAGGGGCAGTATGGAGTAGCTTACCCATGGGTAGAGCCAGATCGGCGTTCCCCTGCTCCAGCCGTAGAGGGTGAGGAGGACGATCCCCCCCAGGGCCAGCCCCAGCCAGAGCGGACTCTGCCAGCCGTGGAAGGCGAAGAGCAGCGCCAGGGTCAGGTGGGGCCCGGCGGCGATGGCGGTTTCGAACCAGGTCCCTTGGCTGTGGCTTTCATATAGCTCTTGGGCCACGAGCCTGGGCCTGCCCATGTCCCGCACCGCCGCGCTGATGGCGTCGGCGTAGCTGCGGCCCCGCTGCTGGAGCTCTAGGGCCCGGTCCTGTAGGTGGTAGCGCAGCTCACGCAGGACAGGGCTCCGCACCTCGGGCGCCAGACGTAGTTGGCGCTTGATAGCCTCAATGTAGGTGCTAATATCCACGCCTGCTCCTGGGCGGGGTCATGCGGGGCGGGGGGAGATCACCCTGTTGACGGCGGTGGAGAATCCCTGCCATTCGGCCATCTTGGCCTCCCGCACCGCCTGGCCCTTCGCCGTGAGGTAGTAGTAACGGCGGTCCTGGCCCCGGGGTGTCTGCTGCCAGCGGCCCTCCACCAAGACATCTTTTTCCAGGCGGTGGAGGGCGGGGTAGAGTGTCCCTTCGCGGAACCTGAAGTACCCCTCGCTGCGCCGCTCGATCTCTTTGATGATCTGGTAGCCGTACATCGGCTCGGCTTGGATTAGGGAGAGGAGAAGGGATTCGGTATTCCCCTTCAAGAGTTCCCGCTGCCCGTCGGACATGGCCATATCTCGCAATCCGCTGTAGGTGGGCCCAAGATAGCATCTCCCCAAATCAGGTGTCAAGGGAAACGGCCCCTTCCTTGACACCCGCTGGAGCCACGGCTAAGCTGGCCCCAGCTTAGCGGGAGGTGGCTCGATGATTCCAGGGGCCTTTGATATCGCGGGGAAGATCGCCATCGTTACGGGCGGCGGCACGGGCATCGGCGAGGGGATCGCCTATGAGTTCGCTAAGGCGGGGTGCGACCTGGTGATCGCCAGCCGCAGCAAGGAGCACCTGGAGCCGGTGGCTGCAAAGGTGGAGAAGGAGTACAAGCGCCGTTGCCTGGCGGTCCCCGCCGACGTGCGTAAGCAGGAGGACTTGGAGAACCTGGTCAATATCACGGTCAAGACCTTCGGCAAGGTTGACATCCTGGTCAACAACCAGGGCGCTAGCTTCACGGCGGACACAGAGAAGCTGAGCCTCAATGGCTGGAACACCATTGTCGCCATCAACCTGACCGGCAGCTTCATGCTCAGCAAGCTCGTATACCCGCACATGAAGAAGCAGGGCAAGGGTAGCATCATAATGATCTCCTCCACGGCCGGGGTGCACGGCTCCCCCAAGATGCCCCACTACGGCGCGGCCAAGGCGGGTCTGATCAATCTGACCATGAGCCTGGCCGTGGAGTGGGCCAAGGACGGGATACGGGTGAACTGCATCTCCCCGGGCCCCATCATCACCCAGGGCATCGTGGACGTCTTTGGCCTCAAGACCAAGGAGAACGCCTATAAGACCTGGGGCACCGCCAACTCCCTGGGCCATGCGGGCTGGCCGGAGGACATCGCCTGGCCCTCTCTGTTCCTGGCGTCCGACGCCTCGCGCTTCATAACCGGCGTCAACCTGCAGGTGGACGGCGGTCCGCGCCGGGGTGCGGAGACGGCCGCGTCCTAGGGCAGCCAGGCGACTCCAGCCAGGGAGCCCCCATGGCGATTGATATTAGAGACCTGCTGCGCAGCCCCAGGGGCGTCGCCTTCTCCAAGATCGGCTATCTGCGTAGCCTCCCCGAAGAACAGGTGGTGGAGTTCCTCAACGGCCTTTTCCGGCTGGCCCTGGAGTCGCGGGAGAGCGGGGACTGGGAGGCGGTGGTCGCCCACATCGAGCAGTGGGAGGCGGCGGCCGTGGCGGCCTTGGGCGCCCGCATGCAGGCCCCTCCCGTGGATGCGGTCCCCTGGGCCCCCTGGGAACGGCCCCTTGGCAGCGCGACCGTAGCCCTGATAACCACGGGGGGCGTCCACCTGACGGACCAGACTCCCTTCAACTTCCAGGCCGAGGAGGGAGACTGGTCTTACCGCGAGCTGCCCTGTGACCTCCGACAGGAGGACGTCAGGGTCGCCCACAGCGGCTACGATATCAGCGGGCCCCAGCAGGACTTCAACTGTGTTCTCCCCCTGCACCGCCTCCTGGAGCTGGAGCGCGCAGGACGCATCGGCCACGCGGCGGGTGTGCATTATTCCTTCATGGGGCGCATCCCGACCAAGTGGGCGGAGATCCAGACCGCCGCCAGGGAGGTGGCGGAGAGGCTCCTGGCGGCGGGCGTCCACGCCGCCGTTATCGGCTCCACCTGACCCCACTGCAACCGGTCCGGCGGGCTGGTGGCGCGCGTCCTCGAAGAGGCCGGTATCCCCACCGTCCAGGTGATGATGTTCGAGGAGATGGGGAAGAAGGTGCGGCCGCCCCGCGTGCTGCACGTGCGGTTCCCCTTCGGGAGGCCCTTTGGGGAGCCGGGCAACGTGGCCCAGCAACGGGTTATCCTGGAGGACGCCCTGCGGGTCCTGGAGACGGCGCGGGAGCCGGGCATGGTGGTCGCCGCGCCCTACCGCTGGCGGCGCGAGGACTACGGGGCCATCCTGGCGCGGCGGGCGTCCACGCCGGCGCGGTCGGCTTAGCTTACCCCGCGGCCCGCGGGAGTCGCCCTGCCTAGCCTTGCACCAAGAGTCTCGTTTTCTTCGGTCTGGCTCCCCCTTAAGGGTGCCCTCGACCATCCCCCTGGCCCCCTTCCTGGCCAGGAAGGGGGTGGCATAAAAGGGTCAGAAGGGGGACACCCCCTTCGACCCCCGGCAGATCCCGAGCATCGGGACTCTGCACTCCCTCTGTTCCGGCAGGAGCCACCGTTTGGTGCAAGGCCCCCTGGCCTAAGCCCCCTTCACCGGGTTGCGTAGCACCCCTATCCCGCTGATCTCCACCTCCGCCACGTCGCCCGGTGTGAGGGGCGGCGTCTGGCCGGGGGTGCCGGTGTAGATGACGTCCTCCTGCTCCAGGGTCACGTGCTGGCTGATGAAGCTCACGATGTGGGCTACGTCGGTGATGAGGAGGTCGGTGCCGCTCTCCTGGGTGACCACGCCGTTGACCCGCGACACCAGGCGCAGCTTGGAGGGATCCAGGCCGGTGGCGATCCAGGGCCCCAGGGGCGCGAAGGTGTCGCTGCCCTTGGCCCGCCACCACTGGAGATCGTTGCGCTGCCATTCCCGCGCGCTCACATCGTTGCCACAGGTGTAGCCCAGGATATATTGCAGGGCGTTCTGCGGGCTGACGTTGCGGGCCCTGCGGCCGATGACCACGACCAACTCCCCCTCCATATCCACGCGGGGGACGCCAGTGGGCAGCACGATGGGCTCCTGGGGCCCGATGATGGCCGAGGTGTTCTTCAGGAAGATCCCCGGGTCCTTGGGCTCTTGCCGCTCTCCCAGGTGGCTGAGGTAGTTGAGGCCCACGGCGAAGACCTTCCTGGGCTGGCACGGCGCCAGGAGCTTGACCTTGGAGAGGGGGAAGGCGGTGGAGGAGCGGTCGAGGCTGTCGAAGGGTGATCCCTTCAGGACCCAGATGGCATCCTGTTCCACCACGCCGTGGCGGGCCTGCCCGTCGGCGATGAAGCGTGCGATCAGCATGGGTACTCCCTTTCTATCACCGGTTGCGCGAGGGGCCAGCACTCCGGCGCAGCCGGCCTAGCACCCCCCAGGCCGAGGCCAGGGGAACGGCAAGCCAAACGATAGAGAAAAATGCCAGCAGCCCTACGAAGAGGCCGCGCGAGAAGAAGGCGGCGCCCGCCAGCAACACGAAGGCCACCCCGATGGTCAGCCACCAAACGAGCAGCAAGATGATGCCCGTCCCCGGCTGTCCGGCGTAGACCCAACCCAAGCCCAGGAAGCCCGCGAGCCCCCCGAGCTCCAGGGCCAGTCCCACGCGCGCCTGGGGTCCGTCCCGCGGTCGGGCCTGGGGGGTTCCGGCGGCACCGGAGGCGCCGTCTGGCGCCGCTGCACTCAGGGACTCGCCGCACTGCCAGCAGAAGCGGCTCCGCGGAGGGACGGCGGCCGAGCAGCGCGGGCAGGCCTGCGCCGCGCTCGCCTGGGGCTCGGTCATGGTAGCGCTTCCCAATCGATCTCGCGCAGGTCAAAGCAAGGACCCTCCTTGCAGACCAGCTTGGTGCCGCGTCGGGTCTCCACCGCGCAGGTGTAGCAGAGACCGAACCCACAGGCCATGGGAGTCTCGAGCAACACCTGGCACTGTTTGCGGCTGGGCAGCCGCGGGAGCTGGCCGGCCAGGGTGCGGTACATGGCCATGGGGCCACAGGCGAAGACCTGGTCGGCCCAGTCCAAGTGCTCGGGGACCATGTCTGTCACCAGGCCCTGGCGGCCCGCCGAGCCATCCAGGGTCGCCGTCACTAGCTCCACCTCGGGGGGGAGCTCCTGGCCGGGGAAGAGCTGCTGCGCGCTTGCCCCTCCCTGCAGGATGGTTACGGACCGTCCTTTGGCGATGGCCCGTTCGGCCAGGAAGGCGATGGGGGCGATGCCCACTCCCCCCGCTACCATGAGCAGGTTGCGGGCTTGGGGCGGCACGTTGTATCCCCGGCCCAAGGGGCCGATGATCTCGACGCTCTCTCCCGGCCGCCGCCGGGCGGTCCGACTGCTCCCGCGGCCAGATGGGGTATAGAGGAGCCCCAGCCGCTCTGGG
Source organism: Dehalococcoidia bacterium (assembly GCA_009692805.1). Taxonomy (GTDB): domain Bacteria; phylum Chloroflexota; class Dehalococcoidia; order SHYM01; family SHYM01; genus SHYM01. The sequence goes on from SHYM01000037.1 coordinate 12,735, forward strand.
GCGGCGCTATCGTCACCCGACACCCGAAAGACGCTGAAGGCGCGCTTGAGCAGGGGATCGTAGCCATCCCCGGTCTCGACCATCACGAACTGGCCGGGCTCTGCTGCTGCGGCGATCTCGGGGGCTTGTAGCCACAGCACCCAGATTGCGGGCGCTATCTCGTTATTAGATATGATGGGGGCGCGTAAAAGCTTCAATGCGAGCAACCGGCAGCGCCGGTCGCACCATGATAGCACACCTTACATAGCCCAGACCGGAAGGCGGCCGCTGTCCCTCGCCTTCCTGGCCCCCGTCGCTTCCTGGCCAATGTACAATAGGCCCTGGTGCCTGCGGGCCTAGGCCTGCAAACTCGGATCAGCCGCGCGCAGAGGGAGCAGATGGCAGGGAGCCCCACGGACATCATCTACGAAAAGGGCGATGGCATCGCCTGGATCAGGATCAACCGCCCCAAGGTATACAACGCCTTTCGCCCCCGCACCATCGACGAGCTGCTGGCCGCCTTCACCGACGCCTGGAACGACGACGAGGTGGGTGTAGCCGTCCTGACAGGGACCAAGGGCAACTTCTGCACCGGAGGCGACCAGAAGCTGCGCGGGGAGGGGGGCTACGCCGACGAGAAGGGCGCCACGACTCGGCTGCAGGTGCTCCACCTCCAGCGCATGATCAGGGAGATCCCCA
>SHYM01000038.1 GCA_009692805.1 Dehalococcoidia bacterium
AAGCGATAGCTGAAGAGGTCGCGCAGGGTCTGGGTCGGGCGCTCATCGGGGCTGAGGGCGATGAGGCACTGGCGGACATCGCCCGGAGGCAGGTGGCCGAACTCGTCACGCAGGACGCCGGAGCTCCCGCCACTGTCGGTCATGGCGACGACGGCGGTGAGGTCGACGGGGTAGCGCTTCAGGCCGGTCAGGACCGTGAAGCTGCCCGTTCCCCCGCCCACCACCACTATCTTGGGTTTGTCCGAGGCCCGTGTCCTTTGTCCCATGGCATCCCTAGGCCGCTAGACCCAACTCAGGCGCCTCAACGGCCTACCAGGGCGCCTCAACAGATTGTAGCAACGGCCCCGCAGCCGTCAATGGGCTCGCAGTTCCCTCCCCCGGTCTACGTGGGCAAGCACCAAACAGGGCCGTTCCAGACAGTCTAGCTGGGGCCTTACACCAAGAGTAGCCCCTGTCGGAGCATAGGGAGTGCAGAGGCGTCCTCCCCGGAGTTTACCCTGAGCGTAGCTGAAGGGCCGGGGGTCAAAGGGGGTGTCCCCCTTTGACCCCCTTTTAGGCTACCCACTTCCTGGCTAGGAAGGGGGTAGGGGGGATGGTCGAGAGCAGCCTCGGGGAGCGCCAGATCGAAGAAAACGAGACTCTTGGTGGCGTTTCTGGCAACTCACCGCCTGCGGGTGTATCCTGTCCCCATCCGGTGGCGTCGAGGAGTGACAGATGAAGGCTGTGTACATAATCCAACAGGGTCCGCCCAGCGTTCTCACCCTGGGCGAGCGCCCCGATCCCAAGGTGGGCCCCGGGGAGGTGAAGGTCCGGGTGAGGGCCGCTGCCCTCAACCATCTGGACGTGTTCACGCGGGCAGGCGATAAGGGGACCAAGGCCGAGTTCAAGGAGCCGCGCATCCTGGGCTGCGACATCGCGGGGGAGGTGGCGGAGGTGGGCTCCGGGGTGAGCGGCTTCAAGGCTGGCGAGCGGGTCGTGTTCGACCCTGGCATCACCTGCGGTAGCTGCGAGTTTTGCACGCAGGGGCGCACGAACCTGTGCCCCCGGTACACCATGATCGGCACCGCCGCGGACGGCGGCTACGCCGAGCTCGCCAAGGCCCCCCAGGAGAATGTCCACCGCATACCAGAGTGGATGGGCTACCCCGAGGCGGCGGCCATTCCCCTGGTCTTCATCACCGCCTGGCACATGCTGAAGGTCCGGGCCAACCTCCAGCCTGGCGAGGTCTGCCTGGTGCAGGCGGCGGGCTCGGGGGTGGGCTCGGCGGCCATCCAGATCGCTAAGGTCCTGGGCGCCCGGGTCATCACCACCGCCAGCGCCGACGACAAGCTCAAAAAGGCGAAGGAGTGGGGCGCCGACGAGGTCATCAACTACAAGACCGAGGACTTCGCCAAGCGCGTCATGGAGCTGACCAACGGGCGCGGCGCCGACGTGGTGTTCGACCACATCGGCGCCGACATCTTCGAGGGCAATGCTCGCTGTCTGGCCCAGGAAGGCCGCTTCGTCACTTGCGGCGTCACCACCGGGCACATGGTCCAGCTCCACCTCGGCCGCACGTTCACCCGCAACCTCAGCTACATCGGCTCCCGCATGGGCACCAAGCGGGACATGCACGAGTTCATGCGGCTGGTGCACCAGAAGCGGCTGCGGGGCGTGGTGGCGGCCGTCTTCCCCCTCAAGGACGCCGCTAAGGCCCACGAGCTCATGGAGAGCCGCAATTTCTACGGTAAGATCGTTCTGGAAGTGTCGTAGTGAAGGGGAGCGACTCAACGCCAGCAGGCCGCGGCGCTGATGTCCTTCCTGTCGTTGGGCCTATGGTTGAGACTTCGCGCGCCAGGTTACGGATGGTGGCCATAGCGTTCCTTTTCGCCGTAGTGGCCAGTGGGATTGTCGTCGGCGTTGGCTCCCCGTTCATTGGCCTGCTGGTCTTTGTCGGAGTTTTCGCGGGTGTGATCGCAGGGCTCCTTCGCGGTAGGAGGACGCTGCCGACGTTAGAAGACCACCTCCTGCGCCTGGCACGCACGGGAGTAACAGGGTTCCTGTCCGGCCTGGTCGCTGGTGTCATCGCCGGGGGCCTGGGCTCCCGGTTGGTGATGCGGATTCTGGCCGTGGCCAACCCCGCTGCCCGTGGGCTCGAAACGGAGAACTGGAACATCGCCGGCCAGATCACCGCTGACGGGAGCATTGGACTCATCATCTTTGGTGGGGCGTTCACGGGGGTGTTCGGCGGGCTTCTCTACGTCGCCATCCGGCGCTGGGTGCCGGGGAAGGGACTCTGGAAGGGGCTGGCCTTCGGGCTGTTTCTGCTCCTCGTCTTTGGCGGCGTACTCTTCGACCCGGACAACAAGGACTTCGGACTTTTCGGGCCGCCGGCCCTAGCCGTCGCTCTCTTCGCGCTGCTGTTCCCCCTCTACGGGCTGCTTGTATCCGCCCTAGCGGAGCGCTTCGACCGCTACGTTCCGCCCTTGTTCGGCCATCCGGCCGTGAGCGCCATCGGCTATCTGGGCCTAGCCGGCCTGGGCGCCTTCGGCCTTTTTCATACCGTCGCGGCCATCAACGCTCTCATGTAAGCACGCCTGAGGGTGGGGCCAGGCCACCAGTGCTACACTGGACTCATGGCTGCCGAAGCGCTCCCCGAACTGGTCAAGTCGCTGCCGACGTCGCCCGGCGTCTACCTCTTCAAGGATGAGGCGGGCAAGATCATCTACGTGGGGAAGGCCGCCAGCCTCCGCGCCCGCGTCCGTTCCTACTTCCAGACCGCCGGCGACGAGCGCCCTAAGCTTTTGGCTCTGGTCCCCAGGGTCGCCGACCTGGAGTTCATCGTCACCGACTCCGAGGCTGAGGCGCTACTGCTGGAGAACACCCTTATCAAGCGCCACCAGCCCCTCTTCAACACCCGCCTCAAGGACGATAAGACCTACCCCTACCTCAAAATCCCGGTGAACGAGCCCTGGGCGCGCCCCGTTATCACCCGGCGGGTGGAAAGCGATGGCGCGCGCTACTTCGGCCCCTTCGCCAGCGCCAGCTCCCTGCGCCAGACCATGGCCCTGGTCAAGAAGCTGTTTCCCTACCGCTCCTGCAACCGGGTCATCACCGGCAAGGACCCGCGGCCCTGCCTGGACTACTACATCCACCGCTGTATCGCCCCCTGCATCGGCGCCTGCACCAAGGAGCAGTATGACGGTGTCATCGACCAGGTGGTGCTCTTCCTGGAGGGCAAGGAGGACACCGTGGCGCGCCAGCTCAAGGGCGAGATGCGGGCGGCCAGCGGCCGCCAGGACTTCGAGCGGGCGGCGCTCTTGCGAGACCGCCTCCAGGCGGTGCAACGGGTGGGCGAGCAGCAGAAAGCCGCCGCCCCCGGCGGCGACGACACGGACGTCATCGCCCTAGCCCAGGGGCGCGACGATGCCCTGGTGGACATCTTCTTCCTGCGGGCGGGACGGATCATCGGGCGCGAGCACTTCCCCCTCGCCGGCGCTCAGGGCGAGACGCCGGGCCAGATCCTGACCAGCTTCGTCAAGCAGTACTACGACTCCGCGCCCCAGGTGCCCAAGATGGTGCTGCTACAGCACCCCGTGGAGGACCAGGTGCTGCTGGAGGAGTGGCTGTCGCGCAAGAAGGGCGCGCGGGCCGTCATCCAGGTGCCCCGCCGGGGCAAGAAGCGGGAGCTGGTGGAGATGGTGGCGGCCAACGCCCAAGAATGGCTCCAGCAGATCCGGGTGCGCTGGCTGAGCGACGCCGGCAACCTCCAGGGCGCCCTGGAGGAGCTGCAAGAGCATCTTGGGCTACCGCGGCTGCCCCGCCGTATCGAGTGCTACGACGTCTCCAATATCCAGGGCACCAACCCCACCGCCAGCATGGTGGTCTTCCTGGACGGGAGGCCCGCCAAGGCCCACTATCGCCGGTTCAGCATCAAGGGCGTCCAGGGCATCGACGACTACGCCATGATGCAGGAGGCCCTGCGGCGCCGGTTCAAACAGTTCGCCAAGGACGTGGCCGCGCCTGACGCTGGCCTGGAAAGCGCCCCAGCCGAGGCCCAGGAGACGCCAGCGCAGCCCGCGGAGCCCGCCCTGACCGCCCAGCAGCTCGGGGTGCGCCGCCTGCGCCGGGCCCAGCCCCGGCGACAGGGCGCCGACCCCTCCTTCGCGACCAGGCCCGACCTCCTGCTCATCGATGGGGGCAGGGGGCACCTGAACGCTGTGCTGGAGGTGGTCCTGCAAATGGGCGTCGAGGAGGTCTCCCTGGCGAGCATCGCCAAGCAGGAGGAGTTGCTCTTCACGCCCGATACCCCGGAGCCCATCGCCCTGGCGCGCACCAGCCAGGCCCTATACCTGGTGCAGCGCATCCGCGACGAGGCCCATCGTTTCGCCATCACCTACCACCGCCAGCGGCGGTCCAAGAGCGAGCTGAAGTCCGTCTTGGACGACATCGCCGGCATCGGCCCCAAGCGTCGGCGCGCCCTGCTGCGGCGTTTCGGCTCCGTCCCGGGCATCCGCGAGGCCCCCTTGGAAGAGATCGCCGCCGTCCTGGGCATGACCCGGCGCTTGGCGGAGCGCCTGAAGGCGCAGCTCTAGGGGGCGCAGTTCGCCCTGGGGGCCTTCGCGCTTCTTGGCATCTTATCGTTCCACAGGCTCTGCACAAAGCCGCATTTTATCGATCAGGCTCTCTCCACGAGTATGCCCGCGACCATCTCCCTGGCCCCCTTCCTGCCAGGAAGGGGGTAGTTTGAAAGGGAGAGAAGGGGGACACCCCCTTCGACCCCCGACAGATCCCGAGCATCGGGACTCTGCACTCCATGAATTGCCGGCAGGATGCTCGTTATGTGCAAGGCACCCACAACTAAAGGAAACCGAACGCCCCCAGCGAGCGTATATCCAGTAGACTATACACGGTGGAGGAGGATTTTTTCGTGCGTTTGTTCCGCGTCAGTCCCTCATGTTCATGGCCGTTTTCGGGGTCGCCGGAGGTGCGTTGCTGCTGGCCGCCTGCTCCAGCAATGAGGCAGCGCCAGCGATAGCCCCGACGTCAACCACAGCCCCTACGGCGACACGGGCTCCAGTTGCAACACGGGCCCCAGCCGCAACCCAGGCTTCCACAACTGCTGCCAGGTCCATCACCGTAGCCCTGGGCGCTCAAGCTGGCCAGACGCAGTCCGGCACCGCGGTCCTCACCGCCATGGGCAGCCAGATTCAAGTCGTCCTCAACCTCGCCGCCGGCCCCGCAGGCGTCGATCAGCCCGCGCATATCCATGACGGCCAGTGCCCAGGGGTAGCGGGAATCAAGTACTCCCTGACTAGCGTCAAGGACGGCAAGTCCACCACCACGGTCAACGCCACGCTGGACTCCCTGATGAGCAGCAGTTTCGCCATAAACGTCCATAAGTCCGGCGCTGAGGTCTCAGTCTACACATCCTGCGGCAACATCTCATCAATCCCCGGGGGCTCTCCAACATCAAGCCCTTCGGACGGCTACAACTAGTTAACATCTACCAGTCAGATACGGAAAGAGTCAGCGTGGAGGAGCCTGATCCTCCACGCTGGTGTTGCGTAGCCTCCAGGAGCGAGGTCTGATGAGTCTTTGGAGATCGCTGCGGGCCGTTACCGCCGTCGCCGTGGCCGCGGGCCTTCTCCTGACCGCTTGCGGCGGCGGTGGCGGCAAGGCCACTAGCAGACCAGCCCCTTCTACCGGCGCATCATTGTCCCTCAGCGCCGCCAACGATCTGTACAGCCCCACCGTGCTGGATGTGACAGCCGGCCAGAAGGTCCGCCTACAGATCGCGGACATCGCTGTGCCCCACACGTTCACGGCCAACGAGTTCGATGTGAACCTGCCGGTGACCCAGATGGGCAAGCAGACGATCGAATTCAACGTTCCCGTCAACGCCAGTGGTGACGTGCCCTTCTTCTGCACCCTTCATGTTGGCATGGGCGGAACCCTGAAGGTCGAGGCCCCTTAGCAAGTCGAGCAGCGGTCCCCCATGTCAGCTCGGCTCGGGGGGCGGCCCCTGCTCCTTTGAGCGCGCGGCGCTGGGCGCGCTGGTTGTACTGGCGGCGTGCAGTAGCGAACCGCAGCCCCTACTCTGACAGTAACCGGCAAACCGCCGGTTCCATTTCTATCCCGGCAACGGACCATTGCGCCCCCACCGCCCCTGGACCGCCTGTTGGCTAGGGATGCCCTCGCGCGGGTGTATACTCGCGCCGTTAGGGGGCGCCATGGCTGAGGCGGTCGTCGTCTCCACCAAACCCAGGTTCTTCTACGGCTGGGTGATCGTCGGCGTCTCCATGATGATCAACATGATGTCCGGCAGCCTGGCCACGGTGTTCGGGCTCTTCATCATTCCCATGCAGAGCGAGTTGGGCTGGTCGCGTACCACCATCGTCTTCACCACCACCATCGCGGCGCTGCTGGGCGCCGTCACTCACCCCCTGGTGGGCCCCATCGTTGACCGCTACGGCGGGCGCGTCCTCATGGTGGCGACGGCCGTGGTGGGGGGGACTTTCATCGCCCTGTCCAGCCAGGCCCACGTGCCCTGGCAGTTCTATCTGCTCTACGGCGTGCTGGGCACCGCCGTCATCCAGAGCGCTGGGGCCCAGGTGACCAGCGTGGTGGTGGCGAAGTGGTTCGTGGCCAAGAGGGGGCGGGCCCTGGGCTTCGCCTTCTCCGGCCTCTCCCTGGGCTCGTTTGTCATGATCCCCACCCTGACGCTGATTATCAACGAGCTGGGCTGGCGCTCGGGCTTCGTAGTCATGGGGGTGTTGCTGGCCGTGGGAATCGCCCTGCCCGCGGGGCTCTTCCTGCGCCGGAACCCGGAGGATATGGGGCTGCTGCCGGACGGCGTCCAGCCCGCGGCGGCGGCTACCGCACCGCCGCGAGAGGAGCAGTCCTGGACGCTGGGGCAGGCGCTGCGCACCAGGACGCTCTGGCTGCTGCTGGCAGCCTGGCTCTTCGCCTCTTTTCCCCTCTTCGCCTACTTCATCCACGTCATCCCCTACCTGCGCGGTGAGAAGGAGTTTGGCAACCTGGCCAACGTGGCCTGGACCACGTGGTTCGCCTTCGCCTTCGCCTCCAAGCTTGTCTGGGGCTACCTCTCCGAGCACATTCCTCCACGGTTCAGCGTGGCGGCGTGCTTCCTTGGCGAGGCGGCAGGCCTCGTGGTGCTGCTCAACGTGGGGCACAGCGTGCCCATGCTTTTCCTGTGGTCGGTGGTGGGCGGCATCGGTCACGGCCCCTTCGCCCAGCTCCAGACCTTGATCTGGGCTGACTACTACGGACGCCCGTTCCTAGGGACGATCCGCGGCGTCCTCTCCCCACCCACCATCCTGGGGCCTGCCCTGGCTCCGCTGCTGGCGGCCTACGTATTCCAGCAGCAGCACAGCTACCGGACGGTGTGGCTCCTCTTCGTGGTTCTGTTTCTTGTAGGCACCTTGCTGGTGCTGCTGGCGACGCCGCCCAAGGCCGGCGGGCGGAAGGTTCCAGCCCCCGCTCCTCCCTAGGCCCATGGGCGCTGGTGGGCTAAACTTATATGGCTCGCACAACAGTATCTTGAGCATGTGCGGATCGATATAAACAATGCAGGCGGAATTCAGACGAGGGCTAACATGAAGGTTTTTCTCAACTGGTCAGGCGAGCAGAGTAAAAGTGTTGCACTGGGCATACGGTCTTGGTTGCCAGACGTACTTCAGGCAGTCACGCCCTGGGTATCCGCATCCGATATTGGTGCCGGAGCGCGTTGGAACCGAGACATTGATCGGGAGCTTGGCGAGACCACGTTTGGCATTCTTTGCCTCACGCGCGACAACATGACGGCACCGTGGCTCTTGTTCGAGGCTGGTGCACTCGCGAAAACGATCGAACAGGCACGGGTGTGTCCATACTTGCTTGGCATTGAGCCTTCAGACATACCGGCTGGGCCTCTTACGCAGTTCCAGGCAAAGCGCGCGAATAGAACGGAGACCTTTGAACTCGTTCAAGCCATAAACACGGCTTTGTCTGAGCGGGCGCTTACCACCGCTGCCTTGGAGCGCACGTTTGACTTGTGGTGGCCCCGGCTCGAGCAGGTTCTCGCTGAAGCAAGGACGCTTTCGGCTGCCCCGGCTACCATTCGGTCGCTACCTGATATGGTCATGGAGGTACTGACCGAAGTCCGCAGCATCTCTCGGCGGCTGCCTCAATCTGGAGCCCCACCTCGCGGGCAAGGGATGACAGAGGAACAGAAACGCATGCACAGTCGCGTCCAGGAAGTCAGGCAGGCGGTTTTCCAAGACCCGATGATTAAGGAGCGCGGCATAACCGAATCCGTAATAGGCTGGAGCGATGACTTAGTGACTCTGACCTGCCATTCCCCTCGCGGCGAAGTGCGCGGCAAGGTGGACCTTGACCACTGGGACCGTTGCGACGGCGAGGAGTTCACCCGTCTGGTAGTAGCACCAATTAAGGAACGCCTGGCCGCAGACTTTGACGCCAAGCCCAAGCCTTCGCCGCCGAGCTCCTAACGTGCTGCTGCAGCTCGACCCCCTCAAGTTTTGCTCTGGCCCCGGGGGTCGGCTGTGCTCTTGTGGCGGGGTCTTCTGGTAATATGGACCCGATGGTGAACGTTCCCTCCGGTCGCGGGCCAGGGGTAAAGATCAGCGAGCAGGGCCTCTTCGAGGTGGACCACTGCTCCCGCTGTGGGTTCTGCCTGCCGGTGTGTCCCACCTACCGAGAGACCGGCTTGGAGGTCCAGTCGCCCCGCGGTCGGGTGCAGCTCATCCGTAGCGCCGCCCGCGGCGAGCTGGCTCCGGAGGCGATCTTCGAGCACCTCTACCACTGCCTGGACTGCCGCGCCTGCGAGACCGTCTGCCCCTCGGGGGTCCACCCGGGGCAGCGGGTGGTGGAGGCGCGCGCCGCCCTGGAGCCCAGTTCCCCCATCCCCTGGTACAAGCGCCTGGTGCTGCGCTGGGTGCTGCCCTCCCACAACCGCCAGGAGTTCCTGTTCCTGTTCCTGAAGCTCTATGTAGCCTCCGGGCTGCAACGGCTGGCGCGCTCAGGGGTGGGGCAGCGGCTCGTGCCGGGGCCTTTGCGCCGCATGGAGGACATGCTGCCCAAGCTGCCGGCGAAACCGTTGCGCCAACGTATCAAGGAAGTCACGCCGGCGGAGGGCGAGCGCCGGGCGCGGGTCGGCTTCTTCCTGGGCTGTGTGATGAACATCCTCTACGCCGACGCCAGCGCCGCCACCCTACGCGTGATGACCCGCAACGGCTGCGAGGTGGTGACGCCACGCGTCCAGCGCTGCTGCGGCGCCCCCCATCAGGACATGGGCGACTGGGAAGGGCTCCGCGACCTGGCGCGCCACAATATCGAGGTCTTCGAGCGGGCCCAGGTGGACTATATCGTCGCCGACTGCGCCGCCTGCTCGGGGATGAACAAGGAGTACGCCGAGATCCTTGCCGGCGACCCTGACTGGGCGGAGCGGGCGCGGGCCCACGCCGCCAAGACCCGCGACATCACCGAGTTGCTGGCGCAACTGCCCCTGAAAAGGCCCTTCATCCCCCTGGAGCGCAAGGTCACCTACCATGAGCCCTGCCACCTGCGGCACGCCCAGGGCGTGGCGTCCCAGCCGCGCCAGGTGTTGGAGGCGATCCCCGGGCTACAGCTGGTCGAGCTGCGGGAGAGCGACTGGTGCTGCGGCTCCGCCGGCGTCTACAACATCACCCACCCGGAGCGCTCCCAGGGCCTGCTGCAACGCAAGCTCGACCATATCGCCGCCACCGGGGCCGACACCGTCGTCACCGGCAACCCCGGCTGCCTCTTGCAGCTGCAGCAGGGGCTGCGCGGCGCGCCCACGAGGGTCATGCATATCACCGAGCTGCTGGATGAGGCCTACCGGGCAGAGGAGGCCGCATCCCCTGGCGCGAGCGGCAAGGCGCAGGGCTGAGGGCCCTCGCTCAATGGGGTCAGAGGGCATGTCGCAAGCGCCAGCGCGGCTGCCGAAGGTAGAACGGACGGGGTCTGCCGGGCCTCCGTGTAGATGCCACAACGCGATGCTCCTGCCGCCCCTTGAGCCCGCCATCTTCCTGCGCCGTCCCAACCGCTTTGTGGCGGAGGTGCGGACGGGGCGTCGCACCGTCCTGGCCCACGTCCCCAACACCGGCCGCATGCGCGAGCTGTTGGTGGAGGGTCGCCGGGTCTGGGTCGCGCCCAGGCCTGAGGTCGAGGGACGGGCCACCGCCTGCGACTTGGTCCTGGTGGCGCTATCCCCAAAAGGCGGACCGCTGGTCTCGCTGGACTCGCGGCTGCCGCCGCGGCTGATCGAGGAGGCCCTGGCCGCCCGGCGCCTGGCCCCGTTCCATGGCTATAGCCGCGTCGAGCGGGAGCGGCCCTTCGGCGACAGCCGGCTGGACCTGCTCCTCTCTGGGCCCCAGGGTACCTGTTACATCGAGGCGAAGTCCTGCAACCGGGTGGAGAGCGGGGTGGCGCTCTTCCCCGACGCCGTCACCCAGCGGGGCGCTCGCCACTTGCGCGACCTGGCGGCGGCGGTGCGCGCCGGCCACCGCGCGGCGGTGCTCTTCACCGTCCAGCGCCAGGACGCGAGCAGCTTCGCCACCGACCCCTGCGACCCGGATTTCGGGCAGGCGTTCCGGGAGGCCCGCGCCGCCGGCGTCGAGGCCTACGCCTACCCCTGCCGGGTGACCGTCCGGGAGGTTATCTTGGTGCCCAAGCCCTTGCCCATCGTGGCCCTCGTCGAATGAAGGCCCGCTCGGTCGGGGCCAAAGGCGCTCAAGTCCCGGAGTCACCTCCGACGGCGGCGCGGCTGCGCTCCATCTTTGAAACCTTGTACCGCGCCTATGGCCCGCAGCACTGGTGGCCAGCCAGCGATACCTTCGAGATGATGGTCGGCGCCATCCTCACCCAATCCGCCGCCTGGGGCAACGTGGAGCGGGCCATAGCGAACCTGAAGGCGGCCGGGGCCCTTTCTCCGGCGTCGCTGCGCGCGCTTTCTCAGGAGGAGCTGGCGCGCCTGGTGCGCCCCTCTGGCTACTTCAACGCCAAGGCCCGCAAGCTGAGGGCCCTGGCTGAGCACCTGGCCCGCTACGATGACGACCTGGGCCGCCTCTTCGCCCAGGACTTGGATAGCTTGCGGTGGGAGCTCCTGGGCATCCACGGCATCGGCGAGGAGACGGCCGACTCCATCATCCTCTACGGGGCGGGGAAGCCGGTCTTCGTGATCGACGCCTATACCCGGCGCATACTGGGACGCCTGGGCCTGCGCCCCGCCGTTGACAGCTACCGGGGCTGGCAGCGCTTGTTCGGGGACAACCTGCCCCCCGACGCGGCCCTCTTCAACGAGTATCACGCCCTGCTGGTGGAGCACGGCAAGCGCACCTGTCGCCAGGAGCCGCGCTGCGAGGGCTGCGCGCTGCGCCAGGGCTGCGACTTCGGCCGGAAGAGGTGATGGGCCAGGCTCCTGCCAGAAAAGAGGGAGTGCAGAGGGGGTCATCCCCGGAGTTTACCCTGAGCGTAGCCGAAGGGCCGGGGGATACGGGGGTGTACCCCATATCTCTCTTCTGGTCCCTCTTCCTGGTCAGGAAGGGGCTGGGGGATGGCGTAACCCAGATCAATGACTGGGTGCAGGTGGTGTAGGACCACTTTGGAGCAAAGCCCTTCCGGGGAGAGGGTAGGGTGAAGGTAAAGAGTGAAGCTTGTAGGCATGCCAGCCACGCTGGTGGCTTCCTGCTCCCGTTAGGGCTGGCCCTGTTGGGCGGTTGACGGGCGTGGGGGAGCCTCCCTATAATGGGGTGTTCCTAGATTAGCGGGAGGTGCCGAGGCAGATGGCTAACGACACCGGGAAGCGCTACCAGTGTACTAAGTGCGGCTCCGAGCTCATCGTCACCAAGGGTGGCGCAGGCAGCATGACCTGTTGCAGCCAGCCCATGCAGATCAAGAAGTAGGACAATAGGGAGGTAGGCCCCCGTGCCCAACCAGCTCGGCAAGCGGCTCACGTGTGAGAAATGTGGCACCCAGGTGCTCTGCACCAAGGCGGGCGACGGTCAGGTGGTCTGCTGCGATGGCAAACCCATGGCCATCATGCAGCCCAAGGCGCTGCCCTCGTCCGACTAGCGCCCTCTGTAGGTCACACGAAAGAAAACCGTCCGCCAACCGGCGGACGGTTTCGCGTTGTTCGGTCCGTTTTAGTCAGATGGGCTGGGGTGCTAAAGCGCTAGCGCACGACCCGGAGCACCTTGCCTTGGACCCGCACGTTGCGGGCGTCGGCGTAGATGGGCTTCATCTGGGCGTTGCACGGCTGCAGGCGGACGCGGCGGCCTTCCCGGTAGAACTTCTTCAGCGTCGCCTCCCGCTCGTTCACCAGCCAGGCGGCCACCAGGTCTCCGTTGTCCGCCGTCTGCGCCGGCTCCATGATGACGATGTCCCCGTCGTCGATGAGGGCGTCTACCATGGACTGCCCCTGGACGCGCAGGGCGTAGACCTGCTCCCGGTCCCCCAGGAGGGACGCTGGCACGTCTATGGTCTCGTAGACGTCGGGGTTCCAGGAGTCGTTGTCAGGGGTGGGGATGGGCTGTCCGGCGGCGATGGTGCCGATGATGGGGACGGCCGTGGTGCCCGCCCGCGGGTCCTCGCCCAGGACTTCGATGCCCCGCGATACCTCCCGGTCGCGCCGGATGAGGCCCAGGCGCTCCAAGATGTTCAGGTTATAGTCCACCACCGAGGTGGAGCTCACCTGGCAGCCCTGGACGATGTCCCGGATGCTGGGAGGATACCCTCGCCGGCGGATGAAGTTGCGGATGAAGTTGAGGATCTTCTGCTGCCGCGGCGACACTGGCTTGGCCACGCTCGCGCCTCCCGATTGCTTGTGCTGATTGCTTGTGCGGAACAGCTGTTCTGTCGGCACTGTACCAGAGCGGAACATCCGTGTCAATGGGGCCGCCAGGGCGAGCAATCCTTTAGGGTGGATTGGCCCGCAATTGAGGGAGTGCAGAGGGGTCTTCCCTCTGCCGGGGATCCAAAGGGGGCGTCCCCCTTTCTCTCCCTTTTATATTACCCCCTTCCTGGCCAGGAAGGGGGACAGGGGGATGGTCGATGGCATCCTCAGGGGAGCCTGGGGAAGGGCGTTTTGGGCAACTTGCTAGGGCCGGTATAGGTTGGTGACGGGGAGGCGGCGGTCCCGGCCGAAGGCCTTGGGGGTGATGCGGACCCCGGGCGGCGCCTGACGGCGTTTGTACTCCGCCCGGTCCACCAGGGCGATGATCCGCCGCACCAGGGCCTCCTCGAAGCCCAGGGCTACGATGTCGTCCAGGGACTTGTCCTCCTCCACGTAGGCCTGGAGGATGGGGTCCAGCACCTCGTAGGGTGGCAGGGTGTCGGT
>SHYM01000039.1 GCA_009692805.1 Dehalococcoidia bacterium
CCCAACTACTCCTAGATGGGCACGGGGTGATGTCCCCAAGGGGGCTACAGACCTGATTGACAGAGAGTCTGGGGCTTCTGTAGAGTAGCCATCGGTAGCCGACAAAACAGACGCTAGAGGCGCGGGTGCGACGTTCGCTGGACGCGACTTGGATAGCTGGAATGCTGGCCCTCCTGACCGCCCTGGGCGCGTGCGCCCAGCCGGCGCCGGCCGCGACCCAAATCGACACCCCGACGCCCACTGCCGCTGCCGCGCGTGCAGCCCCACTAACCCCCACCAGGACCCCCACGCCCACGGCCACTGCCGCGCGTGCGCCCACACTAATCCCCACCGGGACCCCTGCGCCCACGGCCATCGCAGGGCCCCCGCCCACGGGTGTCCCTGCCAGGAACCACGGCGCTCTCCGCCACCGTGGTACCCGCCCCCACCCGTCCCCCTACCAGGACGCCCACGGCCACGGCAGAACCCACGCCCACGCTTGTCCCTACCGCGACCCCAACACCCACGGCCACGGCAGAACCCACACCTGCACCGACCAGCACGCCCGTGCTCCTAGTTCTAAACAGCCCGGCCTTCCCCGACGGCGGCCCGATACCCCAGCGCTTCTCGTGCGTCGGCCAGAATATCTCACCCCCTCTAGCCTGGAGCAACCCGCCACGAGGCACGCGGACCTTTGCCTTGATAATGGATGACCCCGATGCTGCGGTCCCAGGGGGCTGGAACCACTGGGTGGTGTTCAACTTGCCGGCGGGCCTGCGGGAGCTGCCGGAGGATCAGCCTACGTTTTTCAACATCTTTCCCAATGGAAGCGTACAGGGCCGCAACAGTTGGGGCAACATCGGCTACGGAGCGATCTGTCCGCCCGCAGGGGAGAACGCCCATAACTACCGGTTCACCCTTTACGCGGTGAATGGCTTTCTGGCCTTGCCGCTTAGCTCAAACAGGGCGGAAACGGAAACCGCCCTGAGAGGCCGCGTCCTGGACGCTAGCCGTGCTGCGCGGCAGCTTCCAGAGGTTCTAACGTCGTCCAACCCCATGTGAGGGCCTGCCCAGACCGCCCACGGCTGCAGCTAGGGACGCTCGGAAATGCCGCCGGAGCGGCCGCGCTCTGGCATCCACCAACGCGGTGATGCCCCGGAGACTGCTTGCTCAGGGAGCAAGGGCGTTGCACAAAAAGTCTCATTTCCTTCGATCTGGCTCTCCCCAGAATGATGCCCTCGACCATCCCCCTGGCCCCCTTCCTGGCCAGGAAGGGGGTTGTATAAAAGGGGAGAAAGGGGGACACCCCCTTCGACCCCCGGCAGAGGGATGACCCCTCCGCACTTCCTCTTTTGCTGGGATACTACCCTTCTTGTGCAAAGCCAGAGCAAGGGCTGCCTACGCCGAGGCCCGCTCCGGGGCCGCCCCGTCCAGGAAGCGGTGGTATTGGTGCAGCCGGGCCAGGGCTCGCCCGGCGCGCGCCAGGTCCCGAAAGGCCGCCACCCCGCGCTGGGGCAACTGCACCATCAGGCGCTGGCGAGCCGCCATCTCCTCGGGGTCGTTGCTGAAGGAGTGGAAGGTCAGGGCTAGGGGCTTCCCATGGGGCGCGGCGCGGGCGTAATCGCTCAGCCTTGCCACCAGACGGTCGGTCTCCTCGGGACTGGAGCGGTTCAGGTCCAGGTGAGGCGCGGCGAGGATGATGTCGACGTTGGGGTCGCGGCCCACCAGCCCCAGGGTCCGGTCCAGCAGGGTCAGGTCCCCTCGAAAGACGGCCCCGATGTCCAGGGGGTTGCGCACCATCGAGCCGGCGAGGGGGACGAAAGTTGCCAGCTCGGCAGTGGTCTCGGGCGCGAGGGCGGGAAGGGTGATCCCTTCCCGGGCCAGAGCGTCGGCGGCGAGGACGCTGTTGCCGCCGCCGATACCCATCAAGACGGCGCGCAGGCCCCGCGGTGGTTGCACGTACAGGAAGGTCATCGCCAGGTCCGCCAGCTCTTCCAGGCTATCGGCCCTCACCACGCCGGTCTGCTTATAGAAGGCGTCCCACACCTGCGCCTCACCCCCCAGGGAGGCGGTATGGGACGCTACGGCCCGCGCCCCAGAGGCTGTCAGCCCGCCCTTCACCAGCAGGATGGGCTTATGCACGACGATGCGCCGCGCCAGCTCCAGCAGCCGGCGGCCGTCGCGGATGCCCTCCAGGTACATACAGATGATGCGGGTGTCCTGGTCCTCCGCCAGGTACTCGAGGAAGTCGTCGCCATGGAGAACCCACCCGTTGCCGAAGCTCACCGCCTTGCTGAAGCGCACGCCCATTTCGGCGGCGTGGTGGCTGAACCAGTTCAGGTTGCCGCCGCTCTGGGAGATGAAGGCCACGGGGCCCGGCTCGGAGGGCAGCCGGTCGAAGGGGCCGATGTGGCCCTTAGGGCAGTAGGGCCCCATCCCGTTGGGACCGATAACGCACAGGCCCGTGCGGCGGATGATCTCACGGCAACGGGCCGCCAGCAGCCGCCCCTCCTCGAAGCCTGTCTCCTCGAAACCGGCGGTGTAGATATGGACCGCCTTCACCCTGGCCGCCGCGCACTCCTCCAGCACTCCGGGCAATACCGGCGCGGGGACGGCCGCCACCGCCAGGTCGACAGGCTCGGGGACCTCACCGATGGAGCGGAAGGCAGGCACGCCCGCAACAGGGCCCTGCGCCCTGGGGTTAATGGCGTAGAGGCGCCCGCTAAAGCCAAGCTCGCGGTAGTTGCCCAGAAAGCTGTTGCCACTGCCGAAGCGCTGCTTCCCGGGCACGGCCTCGGCGGAGGCGCCGATGATAGCCACCACCTGTGGCTGGAACGCGGCGTCCAGGGCCTGCGTCCAACGCATTTATTTCACCCTCCTCCCCCTAAGGCACAAACCGATTCATGATAGCCGTTGGGGAGACGACGGACAACCGCCCTGCTTGACTCCGAACCGTAAGAGCAACACCGCCCCCAGCGCGGGAAGACGAGGCGATATCTGGTGCGATACAATTAGTGCCTTTCGCACTAACTCCACGCCCTCAAACTTCTGCAATCTCGCATCTAGCCCGCCAGACCCTCGCCGCTTATCATTATACCTGTACACTCTGTATGAGCGAGCCGTATGAGCCCATCCAGCGGAGCCCTCCAGGAGGCAGTGTCGACCCACTGCCCTTACTGCGCCCTGCAGTGCGGCATGCGCATCCAGGGTCCCCCGGGGCAGGCTGTCGTTGCCGGAGAGGCTGACTTCCCCGTCAACCGAGGGGCCCTGCGCATCAAGGGCTGGACCGCGGGCGAGACCCTGGCGCACCCGGACCGCCTTACCCAACCCCTGGCCCGCGATGACAGCGGCCTGCTCGTTCCCGTGACGTGGGAGGAGGCAGTAGCTCGCGTCGTCCGCGCTATTCAAACCTGCCAGGCACGGTACGGGCGCGATGCGGTGGGTGTCTTCGGGGGCGGCTCTTTGACCAATGAGAAGGCCTACCTCCTCGGAAAGTTCGCGCGCGTGGCCCTAGGCACCCGCAACATCGACTACAACGGCCCGGTCAGCTTGTTGTTAGGCGGAGGGCTCCTCATCGCCGCCGCCATCCCGTCCCTCAGCCTTGCCACCGGGGTCGCTGGTGTCTCCTCCTTTCCCGAGGGCATTGAGTCCAAAGAGGGGTTCCGCATTCTTGATGAGAAGTTCTCGGCAGGACAGGTGACTCCGGCGGAGATCGTTATCAACGGCGATATCGCTTCTGAACCCGTCCAGGCGGGTGTCGGACGCTTGCAGGCCGCCCTGGCCCGGGACGCCGCCTTCGGCGCGCCCCGGCCTCTGGAGGTGAACGCCGCCGGGGATGTGGCGCTGCTGGTGGTGCCGGTCGCTGGCGATGCCGTCAACACGGAGGCCCAGGAGACCATCAAGCGGCTCCGCGGCCAGCATGTGCCGGCCGCCTTCGCGGGCGTTCCGGCTACCGTGCTGGTGACGGGTGAGACCGCATTCAACATGGACTTCGTGGATACAGCTAACAGCGCCGCGCCCATCGTCTTCGCTTTCGTCTTGGGCATAAGCTTTCTTCTGCTCATGGTAGCCTTCCGCTCCATAGTCGTGCCTATCAAGGCCATTATCTTGAACCTGCTCTCCGTAGGGGCGGCCTACGGAATCATAGTCCTCGTCTTCCAAAAGGGCGTGGGAAACGAGGTTTTCGGCTTCCAGCAGTACGACATCGTCGAGGCTTGGATCCCGCTGTTCCTTTTTTCCGTCTTGTTCGGCCTCTCCATGGACTACCACGTGTTCCTCCTGAGCCGCATCCGGGAGCGCTTCGACCAGACCCAAGACAACACTGGCTCCGTGGCTTTCGGTATCCGCTCCACCGGCCGCCTGATTAGCGGCGCGGCCCTCATTATGGTCAGTGTGTTCTGGGGCTTCGCCGCCGGCGACTTGGTGGGCTTGCAGCAGGTGGGGTTTGGCCTGGGGACCGCCGTCCTTCTGGACGCTACCATCGTCCGCTCGGTGCTGGTGCCAGCCAGCATGAAGCTCCTGGGCAAGTGGAACTGGTACCTGCCGGCGGCGCTGCGGTGGTTGCCGGACCTCAGAGTTGAGAGCAAGCGGAAAGCGACCGCTCCAGAGTGATAACGTGCGTAGGCTTCGAGGGCGCGCCTATGCTGGCGTCATGTTTGAGGTGGTACCCCTGGGCGGAATCGAACCGCCGACAAACGGTTTAGGAAACCGCTGCTCTATCCTTCTGAGCTACAGGGGCAGGCGACGTCGCCAGTCCTAGACCGGCACCTGATTATAGCAAGCCGGGGCCGGGCGTCCGCTCCGTGGTTGCCAGTCCATGCGCCAGGTAGGGTAGACTCATAGTATGGAGCCCAACGCGAATACACCCAACACCAGCCCGATACGCGCCCGCGTAGGCGGGCTTTACGTGATCCTCGACGCCCGCCCCAGAGGGGGACTGACGCCCCTTGACGTGGCCCGCGCCGCCCTGGAGGGCGGGGCCCGGATGCTCCAGCTGCGGGAGAAGTCTATGGACAAGGGCCCGCAGCTCGCGCTGGCACGGGGGCTGCAGGCCCTCTGCGAGGCCTTCGGCGCCCTCTTTTTCGTGAACGACCACGCCGACCTGGCCGCGGCCGCCGGAGCCCATGGAGTCCACGTGGGCCAGCATGACCTGCCGGTGATAGAGGTGCGGCGGCTGTTGTCCCCTGGCACCCTGGTGGGCACCTCGACCAACAACCTACAGGAAGCCCTGGCTGCCCAGCGGGCGGGCGCCGACTATGTAGCCATTGGGAGCATTTTCCCCACTCAGACCAAGGGCGACACGCGCCCGGCCAGCCCGGAGGTGCTCCGCCAGATTAAGGCCCGGCTAGCGGTGCCGGTGGTGGCCATCGGCGGCATCAACGAGGGGAACCTGGAGCAGGTGTTGCAAGCCGGGGCGGACGCGGTGGCTGTCATCAGCGCCGTGGTGGATGCGCCTGATATCCGGGGGGCCGCCGCGCGCCTCTCCGGGCGCATACAGGCTTTCAGCGACGCCGCGAAGTGACCTCGTAACCGACCCCATGGACGATGGCTCTCGCCTGCGCCGGGTACGCACTCAGCAGGCCATTAACCGGGCCACTGGACAGAGGGACGGCCGCTAGCGCGCCCCTACATCCCCCATCAGGACTCGGCGGGCGGCTTCGACGCGGGCGAGGAAGGCGCTGTCGGGCAGGACCGGCTCGCTGGGCCAGGTCTTCATCTCATCCACCAAGGGCACCCAGGACCGGCAGCCGGCGTACTGGGGCAGGTCCTCCATGACGATGGGCTCCTGCAACCGGTAGGCGCGCAAGATGAGGACGCGCAGGGGGTCCTGGGGACGATAGTTCAGCCGCTTGCCCAGGTGCTCCGCCGTCCAGATGTGCTCCCGGTCCAGGCGGCCCAGGGCCGCGGCGTCGCCGGTGCCCAGGACGCCCTCCACCACGGCGTAGGTGTCGATGAGGACGTTGCCCGGTCCCGGCTGTGCCGCTAGGGCCTCCCGGAAGTACTGCTGGTACGGGGGCTTGACGTAGACCTCGTTCTGGTGAGCATAGGTAGGGTAGAGGAAGAACTCCCGCTGCTCCACCTTAAACTCGCCCGCGTCGTCCTCGATGCCCCCTTTTCTGAGCAGCAATACCTGGCGCCCTTCCCGGAGTGCCCGCACCACCACGGCCCACTCCTTCAGGGCCACCGCGCTATAGTCTTTCACCGCTATCCTCCTTCGGAGCCGCCGTCCTACTCCTTGAGGACGGCCACCAGAATGCCGCCGTTCTCAACCTTCAGGCGATAGGTGGGGATGGGGCTTCTTGCTGGCGGACTGAGGGGGCGGCCAGACTTCACGTCGAAGGCGCTGCCGTGCCAGGGGCACTCTACCCTGTCCTCCTGCAGCACCCCATCCGATAGAGGCCCGTTGGCGTGGGTGCAGACGTCTCCGAAGGCGTAGAAGGAGCCCGCCACATTGGCGATGACGATGCGCTGGCCCTCTAGCTCCACCAGCTTCATCTCGCCTGGGCTCACATCCCGGGTCTCGGCCACCTTGACGAACCCCTCGGCCATCGCAGCACCCCCTTCGGCGCACCGTTTCTACATCTGCTACTACGCGGGACTACTGACCTCTGGGCCCTCTTAAGGCCGCGTGGAGGGTGGCGCCAGATGGCGGGCCCAGGCTAGGCGCCCTCTTTAGGGGGAATGCCCTCACCCTGGGGGGCAGTCCCCCGCAGGGCTGGCTGCTGGCGTGCCTCCCACTGGTGCCTGAAGAGCTCCATGAGGATGAAGCTCTGCCCCTCTCGCCGCATGCTGCCACAGGGCGCGAAGCCGCACTTGGCGAAGCTGCGATGCGCGCGCAGGTTCCAGTCCAGGGTGGCGAGGTAAATACGCGCCAGCGGGAGCTGGGTAAAGACGTGGGCCACCAGGAGCCGCACCGCGTCGGTGCCGTAGCCTGTGCCCCAATAGGCCTTGTCGCCGATCATGATCCCCAGCTCGGCCTCGGCGCGCTCGTGGTCGATCTCGTAGATCATGGCGTTGCCGATGTGCTTGCCGGCGGCAACCTCGTCCACGGCAAAGCGCCGGCTGCGGGCGTTAGGGTAGGCCGGCTCTTCCCGGTAAGCCATGAGAAACTCGTAGTAGGAAGAGCGCAGGACGGGGGCGGCGTCGAGGCGGGCCAACTCAGGGTCGCAGCGCCAGGCGTAATCGTTGGCGGCATCTTCCTGCCGCTTGGGGCGGAGGATGACGCGGGCTCCTCGGAGCTCATCCATGCTACTTGTCGCCGAGCTTTTCTAGGGCCAGCCGGACCATATGGCGCTCGTCCTTGTAGCCCAGGGCCTCCAGGGCCTCTTCCATGGGATACCAGCGCACCTCGGCGAACTCGGCATCGTGGCGCTCGAGCGATCCTCCCGTCGGATGCATGAGGAAGAAGTGCACCGTCTTGCGGTAGCGAGCGCCTTCGCTGACGCTGGTGAACCAATAAGTGATGCTGCCCAGCGGCTCCCGGACCTCTACCGCTAGACCAGTCTCCTCCCGGACCTCCCGCAAGGCCGTCTGCTCTAGGGTCTCTCCCGGCTCTGGCGAGCCCTTGGGGAGGCTCCACAGCCCCTGGCCGCCCGGGCCACACAGGACCACCTGCCACCGCTCCTCGTGGAGGCGGCAGACCACGCCTCCCGCCGAGGTGGCAATCTGGAATGGTAGGGCTTGCGAGCGCCCCGCTCTCTGAGTAGCCATGGCCCGAGCCCCAGCTGCCGGCCCCAGTTGCAGGTTGAGGGAGGCTTGCAGCAGCCGAAGACCGCCCTCTGACCCTGCCGACAAAAACACTGTGGCCCACACGGGCCACAGTGTGGGCCGCAGGCTGAGGCTACTTCTCCTTGCGAAAGTCCCGGCTGATCTTGTCCTTGGGGAGCTTATCGATGCACTGGGAGCAGATGTACCCGCCGATGTCTCCCCCGCCGACGTACTTCTGGGTCGGGTGGTTGGTGAACTGAGTCAACGCCCGCACCCAGAACTTCGGCTTGGAATCGTGGGTCCCGCAGATGCTGCAGGTAGAGACCCAGCCGTCGCGATGAGTCCCCTCAATGACGATGGAGGCATCAGCCTCGCCGAGCCTTTTGCCCAATTCAGTGGGCACAATAACCCTCCTAGAAACCACTCCGGCTTCCCGGTGCCCTTGTTATACGCCCAGCAGCTAGGGCCTAGCTTCAGGCGCCATCCACTATCGGGCAGGTAGTGGGCGCTGTCAATACTGCCCCGGTGGCCTCCTGCCGAAAGTCCCGGCTGATCTTTTCCTTGGGGAGCTGGTCCAGGTACTTGCCACAGATGTAGCCACCGATATCGCCCCCGCCCTCGTACTTTTGGGTCGGATGATTGACGAAGCGAGTCAAGGCCCGCACCCAGTACTTGGGCTCGCCATCCCGCTTGCCGCAGATGCTGCAGAGAGAGACCCCCCCGGGCCGGTGAAGACCTTCGATGATGATGGCCCGGGCGTCCCCCAGCCTCCGGCCGAGCTCGGTAACCACAACTCCCCCTCCCCGGCCCAGAACCTGCAGCCCCCGCGCCTTAGGTAATCTCTACCTTGGCGCCCGCCCCTTCGAGCTTGGCCTTGGCAGCCTGGGCCTCATCCTTGGCGACGTTTTCCTTGACGGCCTTCGGCGCCGCTTCTACCAGGTCCTTTGCCTCCTTGAGGCCGAGGGTCGTGAGCTCTCTGACCGCCTTGATCACGTTGATCTTGTTAGGGCCGATCTCCTTCAAGACGACAGTGAACTCAACCTTCTCTTCGGCGGCAGCCGCTGCCGGGGCGCCGGCTCCCGCGGGGGCCGAGCCCATGACCATCGGGGCGGCGGCCTTTACGCCGAACTCCGTCTCCACAGCCTTGACCAACTCCACCAGTTCGAGAACGCTCATTTTCTTGACGTTCTCAAGCGTCTCCTGAACCAGTCCCATCATTTACCTCCATCCCTTGCCCCTGTCAAGGGGCTCCTACTGGCCGTTGCCCCTGTCAAGGGGCTGCTACTGGCGCCGACCCGGCGCTCTCCAACTGCTCCCTGCGCGCTTGCAACACCTGCAAGAGGTTTTGCAACAACCCCTGCAACCCTCCGGCCAGTCCGGCCAGAGGGGACTGCAGCATGGCTAGGAGCTGAGCCATGGCCACCTCGGGCCGGGGCAGCGTGGCCAGAAACTCCACTCCCTTGGAATCCAACAGGCGGCCGTCCAAGAGGCCGCCCACAATCCGCAGCGGCAGACGCGAGGTGCGGATGAAGTCTCCCAGCGCCTTAGGGGCCACGGACACATCGCCCCCAGCCAGGGCCAGGGCGGTGGGCCCATCTAGCAGTTGGGCCAGCGCCCCTTTGCCCGCGGCCTCCGCCGCCCGCCGGGCAAGGCTATTCTTGACTACCCGATACTGCACCCCCTTGGCCCGCAGCTCCCGGCGCAGCTGGGTCATCTGGCCCCCGCTGAGCCCACGGAAGCCGGTGGCAACTATAACCTGGCTCGCCCGCAGCCGGGCCTCCAGCTCCTTCACCGCGTCGATCTTCTTCTGGGCTGGCACTATCCCTCCTAACCTACAAAAAAGCCCCTGGCCGCCACAGCACAGGGACCCTGCCTCACATGGGCCTCGCTGCGCCTGGGCGGGCCAATTTTGAGTCCCTCCGCGGAAGGACGCCCGCCGTCTACGGCCGCCTGGATTTACCTATGTTGTAGCTCGGCCTACCCGGCCTCCCCTAGCCCTTATGATGTCTTGGCCATCTCTAGCATGGAGCCCAGCTCCAGCTTGATGGCGGGCCCCATGGTGAGGGTCAGGTTTATCGACTTAACATACTGCCCCTTGGCCCCGGCGGGCCGCGCCTTCACGACCGCGTCCACCAGAGCGCTCATGTTCTCCATGAGCTGCTGGTCCTGGAAGCTCTTGCGCCCGATGGGGGCATGGATGATGCCCGACTTGTCGATGCGAAACTCCGCGCGCCCCTTGCGGGCATCAGCTACCGCCCGGGCGATGTCGGGGGGGGGCACCACCGTGCCGGACTTGGGGTTGGGCATGAGGCCTTTACGCCCCAGCACCTTCCCCAGCCGGCCCACCTTGCCCATCATGTCCGGGGTGGCGATGGCCACGGTGAAGTCGGTCCAGCCTTCCTCCACCCTCTTGACCAGGTCGTCGGCGCCCACGTAATCGGCGCCCGCGCCCAGGGCGCTCTGGGCGGCTTCGCCCTGGGCGAAGACCGCGACCTTCACCTCCCTGCCCACCCCATGGGGGAGGAGGGCGACGCCGCGGACCTGCTGATCGGCGTGGCGAGGGTCTACCCCCAGACGGAAGTGGAGGCCCAGGGTTTCATCGAAGCTGGCGTAGGAGGCCTGCTTCGCCAGGGCCACCGCCTGGGCCGGTGGGTATAGCTTGCCCTCCTCCACCAGTTTCCGGGAGCTCTGGTACTTCTTGCCGTGCTGTACTGCCATCTAGCGTCTCCGCTCTACCGCCGCTGGGGGCTAGCCCTTGATTTCCAACCCCATGCTGCGGGCGGTCCCTTCGATCATACGCATGGCGGCCTCCAGGTCGTTGGCGCTCAGGTCCTTGAGCTTGAGCTCAGCGATCTCCCGGACCTTGGCCCTAGTCACCGTCCCCGCCTTATCCCGTAGAGGATTGCCGCTGCCCTTCTCGATCCCCGCGGCCTTGCGCAGCAGGTCGGCCGCGGGCGGCGTCTTGGTCACGAAGCTGAAGGAGCGGTCCTCGAAAATAGTGATCTCGGCCGGAACAACGGAGCCCGCCTGCTTGGCGGTCCGCTCGTTATATTCCTTGACGAAGGCCATGATATTCACGCCATGCTGGCCCAGGGCCGGTCCCACCGGCGGCGCCGGCGTGGCTTTGCCCGCCTCAATCTGGAGCTTTACGATGACTTTGACTCTCTTGGCCATTTTACAGTCTCTCTACCTGCAGAAGGTCCAGCTCCACCGGGGTCTCACGGCCGAAAAAGGATACCGACACCTTCACCTTGCCCTTGTCTGGCATGATCTCATCCACCACGCCTACAAAGTCCACGAAGGGACCATCGGTGATGCGGACCCCTTGCCCCTTCTGGAACCCCACCTTCACCTTGGGGGCCTCTGACTCCATCTTCCGCAAGATGGAACTTACCTCTTCCTCCTCCAGAGCGCTGGGCCTGTTTCCGCTGCCCACGAAGCCGGTGACTCCGGGAGTGTTGCGCACCACATACCAACTCTCGTCGTCCATCACCATCTGGACCAGTACATAGCCGGGGAAGATCTTACGCTCTACGGGCTTGCGCTGCCCGTCCTTTACCTCGATCTCCTTCTCCCGGGGGACGATGATCTGGAACACTTTGGCCTTGACGTTCATGGAGTCGATGCGGTGCTCAAGGTTCTGCTTCACCCGGTCTTCGTAGCCCGAGTAGGTGTGGATGACGAACCAGCGCGTGGCGCCATTCTCAGTCATAGCCCTAGGGCACCACGAGCCCTCGGACCATCAGGTCGAAGAGCTTGTCGATGACCCCCAGCAACACCCCGACCACCACCGAGGCCACGATCACGATAACCGTCAGGTAGCGCGTCTCGGGAATGCCAGGCCAGGTCACCTTGCGCAACTCGCCGATGACGTCGCCGAAAAACCGCAACCGCAGGGCGCGGGGACGCTCGGTCGCCGCTTCCCGTTTCACCGCGCTCCTCATGCTTAACGCGTCTCCCGGTGCGGCCGGTAGGCCCGGCACCGCGGGCAGTACTTGTTGAGCTCCAGGCGGTCGGGGTCGTTGCGTCGGTTCTTTTGGGAGGTATAGGTCCGCTCCTTGCACTCGCTGCAGGCCAGCGTGACCAGGGTCCTGACGTCCGCTTTCTTAGCCACCCTTTGCCGTCCCTAATCCGCTACCCGGGGATCTCGGCCCCCGGCCTATTCCAGGATCTTGGTGACCACCCCCGCACCCACCGTGCGACCGCCCTCCCGGATGGCGAAGTGCAGGTTCTCCTCCAATGCCACGGGGACAATGAGACGAATCTTCATGTTCACATTGTCGCCCGGCATGACCATCTCCATGCCCTCGGGGAGCTCGATCTGGCCCGTAACATCGGTGGTGCGGACAAAGAACTGAGGCTTGTAGCCCTGGAAGAAGGGGGTGTGCCGGCCGCCCTCGTCTTTACTCAGCACGTACACCTGGGACTCGTAGTGGGTGTGGGGGGTGATGCTGCCCGGCTTGGCCAGCACCTGGCCCCGTTCCACGTCTTCGCGCTCGATGCCTCGGATCAAGCAGCCGACGGCGTCGCCCGGCTCGGCGTTGTCGAGGGTCTTGTGGAACATCTCCACCCCGGTGATCACCGTCTTCTTGGTGGGGCGGACCCCTACGATCTCGATCTCGTCCCCCACGGCGACCACGCCCCGCTCCACCCGGCCGGTGACGACCGTCCCGCGGCCCTTGATGCTGAAGACATCCTCCACGGGCATAAGGAAGGGCCTGTCCTTGGGCCGCTGGGGGATGGGGATGTAGTCATCCACGGCCTGCATGAGCTTGTAGATCGGCTGGTACTCGGGAGCGGCGGCGTCGGTGCTCGCGCTTTCCAGGGCTTTCAGGGCGCTCCCACGGACGATGGGAACGTCGTTGCCGGGGAAGCCGTACTTGGTCAACAGCTCTCGCAGCTCCATCTCGACCAGCTCCAGCAGCTCGGGGTCATCCATGGCGTCGGTCTTGTTGAGGAACACGACCAGCCGCGGGACCTCCACCTGCCGGGCGAGCAGGATGTGCTCCCGCGTCTGGGGCATGGGGCCATCAGGGGCGCTGACCACCAGGATGGCGCCGTCCATCTGGGCGGCGCCTGTGATCATGTTCTTGATGTAGTCGGCATGGCCGGGGCAGTCCACGTGGGCATAGTGGCGCTTGTCGGTCTCGTACTCCACGTGGGAGATGTTAATGGTCACGCCCCGAGCCTTCTCCTCGGGTGCGTTGTCGATCTCGTCAAAGCGCAGCGCCTTGACCCCCTTGACCTTGAGAGCCAACGCCTTGGTGATGGCCGCGGTCAAGGTGGTCTTGCCGTGGTCCACATGGCCAATAGTGCCCACGTTGGCGTGGGGCTTGGTCCGCGTGTATTTCTGCTTAGCCATGCTGCTCTCTCCTTGGCCTCGCTCGGCGCCTCGAGGAAGGCGCTACTGCGCCTGTATCTTGCTCTCTGGAGCCCTCGAGCAGAATCGAACTGCTGACCC
>SHYM01000040.1 GCA_009692805.1 Dehalococcoidia bacterium
CGAGGCGCCGTTGATCCTCTCGCGCGTCCACGGGAGCATTGGCCACGCCTATACCATCGGCGTAACCGGCCCACCCGGCGCCGGGAAGAGCACCCTGGTGGACCAGCTGGCTGGCCACCTGCGCGGCAAGGGCTTGAGCCTGGGCATCATTGCCGTGGACCCCACTAGCCCCTTCTCCGGCGGCTCCGTACTGGGCGACCGCATCCGCATGCAGCGCCACTACCTGGATAACGGTGTCTTCATCCGCAGCATGGCGACCCGCGGCAGCCAGGGCGGGCTGCCCGTTGCCGCCCAGAGCGTGGTGCGCCTGCTGGACGCCTTCGGCAAGGACATCGTACTCGTGGAGACCGTAGGGGTGGGCCAGACAGAACTCGACATAATGGGGACCGCCGACACCGTCGTCGTCGTCCTCGTCCCCGAGGCGGGGGACACCATCCAGGCGATGAAGGCCGGCCTCCTCGAGATCGCCGACATCCTAGTAGTAAACAAAGCCGACCGGGACGGCGCCCGCAGCCTGAAGAACGCGCTGGAGAACATGCTCCACCTCGCCCCCAGCAAGGACTGGTGGGAGGTGCCCGTCCTGCTCAGCGTGGCCCCGCGGGATGAGGGCGTCCCCGAGCTCCTCGAAACAGTGGAGAAGCATCGGGCGGCGATGGAGGGCGCCGGGGAGCTGGACCGCCGACGTCGGCAGCGCCGCCGTCAGGAGCTCCTCCATAACATCGAGCAGCGCCTCAAGGTACGGCTCCTGGCGCTGGTCGAGCGCGACGCCCGCCTCGCCCTAGCCCTGGCCGAGGTAGAGGAGGGGAAGCTCGACCCCAATACTGCTGCCCGCTCCATCCTGGCCGACCGCGCCCTCCTGCACGACTGGTTCGCGCAGCTGGAGCAAGCCGGCTGAATCGTCCGCTTATTCCCGCAGGGGGGCGTAGGCGTAGAAGTCAACCAGAGGACCCTTCCAGAGCTCTGCGTCTCGCTCCGGCTGGCCCCGGCCCTTGCATTGACAAGCCCGCAACACCATCCCTATAGTGACGCGACCGGCGCTTCAGGAGCTGGCGTGGAGCACCCGATCCGCCTGCGGCTCATTGTTAGCCTTTTCCTGGCCGGTATCCTTCTGGCAGGGCTCGCCCTGCTCCTGGTGCGCCTGGCTGCTCCGGGCGGCTTGGAGATCATCCTCCCCGCCCCCACCGTCGCGCCCAGCGAGATCAAGGTCTATGTATCCGGCGCGGTGGCGACACGGGGCGTATATACGCTGCGCCCCGGCGACCGGCGGGAGGACGCCCTGCGGGCCGCCGGTGGGCCGTCGCCCGACCCGACCTCCTAGCGATCAACCTGGCCGTCCGCCTGCGCGATGAGCAGCAGGTGATAGTGCCCTCCAAGACAGCGGCTAGGCCGCCCGACGACCAGGCCCCTGCCAGCACTCCGGCTCAGGCGCAGCCCCCCGACATCAATAGCGCCTCGACGGCAGCCCTGGAGGCGCTCCCAGGCATAGGGCGCGTGAGAGCAGCGGCCATCGTCCGCTACCGGGAGGAGCACGGCCCCTTCCCGAGCGTGGAGGCGCTGAGCGCCGTCCCGGGCATCGGTCCCGCAACGGTGGCCAGCCTCAAAGGCCTGGCAGTGGCGCGCTAACAGCCGATGGCCACGCTGGCGTTGGCGCTGGGATTCCTGGCTGGCATCGCCCTCGGCCGCTGGCTGGGCTGGCCTTGGGAGGCGGCCCTAGTGATGGCCGCCGGCGCAGCCCTGGTCTGCCTATGGTGGACCCAGCCGCGGGCTCGGCTGCTGGCGCTGGGAGCCTTCGCGCTGGCGTGCGGGCTCTTGCGAGTCGCGCTGCCCGGTCCCGACTCCAGCCTCGAAGCGCTGCGCCAGCAGGCCGGCAGCAGGGTAGTCCTAGACGGAGTCGTAGCCGCCCAGCCCGAGCTGGCCGGACAGACTCAGCGGCTAAGCGTGGCCGTCCGCTCCGTGGCCGGGCTCACCCGCAGCGCCGCCGGCGACGTCACCGTGGTAACGGCGCCCTATCCCTCTTATAGCTTCGGCGATCTGCTCCGGATAACCGGGGTCATGAACGAAGAAAGCTGGGGAGGGAAACCACGGCTGGCGCTGCGCTACCCCGGCCTCACCGTGCTGGGCCACGGCCAAGGTGGGCGCTGGCGCCAACCCCTCGCAGCGCTGCGCGGGCGGCTGGCGGATAGCCTGGCGCGAGCGTTGCCCGAGCCGCAGGCCGCCCTGGCCCGGGGGGTCTTCCTGGGCCAGGGCTCCAACCTAGACGCGGGGCTTACGGCGGCGTTCCGCGCCACGGGCACCAGCCACCTCGTCGCTATCTCGGGCCAGAACATCACCATCGTGGTGGGGCTGGTAAGCGGGACCTTGATGTGGCTGCTGGGCCGGCGGCGTGCCTTGGTGGCCCTCCTCGCCTTCGTCTGGACCTATACCGCCCTGGCTGGCGCCGAGCCGCCGGTGGTGCGGGCGACGGTGATGGCCTCGGCCTACCTCCTGGCCAGCGTCCTGGGCCGGCAGACCAGCGGCCTGGTGGCCCTGGCCCTGGCCCTGGCCCTGGCGGTCATGGCCGGGGCGCAGCCGCCGGTATTGTCCGACGTCTCCTTTCAGCTGAGCGCCAGCGCCATGGTCGGACTGGTCCTGCTGGCCCCTCGGCTACAAGCGCTGGGGGAGCGCTGGCTGCCATCCGACGATAGCCACCGCCACAGCGCCCGCGAGGCGGCGGGGGCCTGGCTGGTGCAGAACCTGGCCGTCAGCATCGCCGCCGTAGCCTGCACCTGGCCCATCATCGCGCACACCTTCCACAGCTTCTCCTGGGTAGGGGTCCCAGCCACCCTGGCCGGGCTCCCGGCCTTGCCCTTCATCATCGCGACCTCCGCCGCCACCGCCGTGGCAGGACTCCTGAGCCCGCCGCTGGCCACGGCGCTGGGTTGGGTGAGCTGGCTGCCCCTCACCTACCTGATCAAGGTGGTGGAGCTCTTCGCTCGCATACCGGGCGCGGGCCTCCAGGTAGGGGCGCTGCCATCCCTTACCCTGGTGGCCTACTACCTCGCCCTCGCCAGCCTGCTCTGGCTGTGGAGCCAGCGCCGTCTGCCGGCGTCCACGTTGGCTCCGGCGCTTTGGGGCGAGGCCAACCCGCGCTGGCGCTGGGGCTTGGCTGGCCTGGCCACGGCGGCGACCCTGGCTTGGGCCATGGCCCTCACAGCGCCTGGCAACGAGCTGGTGGTCCGAGCGCTGGCCGCCCCCGGCGGCCAGGCTGTTCTCGTGGAGGCCCCAGGGAGGGTGCGGGCCCTGGTGGACGGGGGCCCCGATCCGCGGGCGCTCCAGTTGGCGCTGGCGCGCGCCCTGCCCTTCTGGGACCGCCACCTCGACCTCGTGGTCTCCACGCGCAGCGAGCCCGCGTACCTGACCGGCCTCTTGGACGCCATACCAAAGCACCGTCCCCGCCTCGCCCTGGACCTAGGCGAGGGCACGGAGGGGCGTTCCCTTCACCAGGAGTGGCGTCGGCTCCTTCTGGAGAGCGACGCCAGGGTGGAAGCCGCTCGTCCGGGGACCGTCATCACGCTCGGGCGCGGCGTCACGGCGGAAGTGGTGACGCCCAGCCCCGCAGCCCCCCCAGCAGACATTCGGGCTGCTACTGGGCTATGGGGAGGCCCGCATCCTGATCATGAGCGGGCCTTACTGGAGCGCTGCGCTCGACGCCTCGGGGCAGCCCTTGCCGCAGGCGATTTTTACGGCGGGTGGCGGCGCGGGCTCCGAGGGCCAGGGCACCCTCGACCAACTAAAGCCTCAGATCATCGTCACCTCCGGGGCAAAGCCAGCCTTAGGATCACAAGGACTGCCCCGAGAGCCTATAGATCCCTGGAGCGGCCAGCTTGCCCTCTGGACCGAGGGACGGAGGGATATCGCCCTGCGCACCGACGGCGGGCGGCTGCTGATTGCGCGGCAGCACAACGCCGGGGAGCGTTGAGGCGCCAATTGCGCGGGCGGGCGGGAGCACCGGCTGCCCAGCCTAGGGCCGCGCCCGAACCATACCCGCGGCCCTAGTCATGTTAGACAAGCGCTTGCGCTTAGTGTCACAATTGGGCCCGACCACGATCCTAGAGTAGGGAGGCCCCTGTGGTCTCAGAGCGCTGGCTGTGGCTAGCCGTGGCCTTGGTCATCGGCGGCCTGGCCACGGGGCACAGCATCCTATTGGCCTTCGGCGGCCTGGTACTCCTGGCCGGCGGCCTGAGCTGGCTCTGGAACCGGCTCTCCCTGCACCGGGTCAGCTACGAGCGCCGCTTGAGCCAGAGCCGGGCCTTCATCGGCGAGACGGTTGAGCTAACGGTGACCCTTACCAATCGGAAAGTGGTCCCGCTGCCCTGGATCGAGGTGGTGGACGAGATCCCGGAAGGGCTGGAGATGGAGGGGAGGGAACTGCACCGTTCGACTCGTGACCGCTCGCGGCGCTTGGACTTGGTCACCTCCATGGCGGGCTACGAGCGGGTGGGCTGGCGCCGCCGGCTGCGCTGCCCCCAACGGGGCTACTTCGAGCTGGGCCCGGCGCGGCTGCGCAGCGGCGACCTGTTTGGCTTTCAGACCAGCGTCCGCGAGGATATCGAGCGCACGGCCATCCTGGTCTACCCCCGGGTCGTGTCCCTACAGGAGCTTACGCTCCCGGCCCTGCGTTCCCTGGGAGAGGTGAAAGGCGGGCCGGTCATCCATGATGACCCCACCCGCCTCCGCGGGCTGCGGGACTACACCCCCGGCGACCCCCTGCGAAAGGTGGACTGGAAGGCCAGCGCCCGCCACGGCCGGCTGCGCTCGAAGCTGTTCGATCCCACGGTGTCGCGGCGGGTGACCGTGGCCATGAACCTCGGCACCTTCGAGCGCTCCTGGGAAGGAGTCGATCCTCCCGTCTTCGAACGGTTGGTGACCGCGGCCGCCTCGGTGGTGATGCACGCCGAGCAAGAGAAGGCCAGCATCGGGCTCCTGGCCAACGGGCGGCTGCCGCGCAGGGCCGGGCTGCTCAAGATAGGCCCCAGCCGCTCGCCGCGTCAGTTGTCCCGGCTGATGGAGGCACTGGCCATGGCCGGACCCTTCGTCACCTACCCCATGGAGGCGATCCTGGAGGAAGCGGGCCGCACCCTGGGAGCGGGAGATACGCTGGTCTACGTGACGGCGCTGCTGCGGGAGCCAGTCCTCGCACGCTTGCACCGGATGCAGCAGGCGCGGGTACGGGTGGTGGTGCTGTTCGTCGGCCGGGAGCACCCTCCGGCCCGCTGGGGTAGCTTCCCGGTCTACAACGCGGCGGGCCGCCTGGCGGAGCTCGAAGAGGTGCTCCTTCACAGTCGTCCAGAGCCGGGGCCAGAGCCGGGGCCAGAGCCGGGCCCAGAGGCCGCAGGGGCCACCGGCGCCAGGCCAGCGGCCAGCGAGGGGCCGACCCCCAAGAGTCTCAAGGACAAATAGGCATGCTTTGGCGCGAGCGCCTGGCCACCCTCGCCTTCCTCCTGATGGAGGGCTGCTGGCTGGCGGGCGTGGCGACAGCGGCAGGGATGCTCTTCAACACGCCTGGAGCTCCCCTAGGCAGCGGGGGAGTCCTGGTCGGCCTCACCGGCGCCTATTACGCGAACCGAGGATTGCAGCAGCTCCCCCTGGGGCTGTCCCTGTTGCGGCTGTTGAGTTTGCTCGGCGCCGCGGCCTTCCTTTTCTTGCTGCTCCAGGCACAGTACGGCCCCGCCACTGTCCCCGTGGACCCGCGCTGGGTAGGCCAGCTGGTGGAGCGGGCAGGTCAGTCCCTGGGCCTGGTGAAGGGCGTGATCTTGGGGGCGGCTTTTCTGCTGGGGCTGTGGTGGCGCGGGGCGCGTCTGGCCGCCAGCTCGGACCAGAGCGAGGCCCACCTGTCATCGTTCAAGCTGGGCGCACTGGCGCTGGGGCTGGTCACGCTGGCGCAGGCGGCTTTCACTGATGAGGTGTCGGTAGCCGGCCTGGTCTTCCCCTTCTTCGGCCTGGGGCTGATAGGCATCGCCCTGAACCAGCTGGCCGCCAGAGAGCGGAGCCAGGGGCAATTACCCCGTAACTACTGGCTGGCGGTGACCGTGGGCAGCGTAGGGCTGCTGCTGGTGGCTGGGTTGCTGCTGGGCCTGGTGGCGGGGCCTGAGACCACCCAGGCCTTGGGCAAGGCGCTGGGGGCCATCGGCGGCGTGGTGTCCCGGGTGCTCGATATCCTCATCCTGGGGATAGCCTGGATCGTCGGCTGGCTGTTTGAGGCCGTGCAGATCATCTTCGGCTGGCTGCGCAGCCTGCTGGGCGCCGAGCCGCAGCCGCCGCAAGAGCTCGCCCCGCCGCCCACCCCCCAGCGCCCGGACGAAGTGGTCCAGCTGATACCCGACAGCGTGCTGAATGGCCTGAAGTGGGGCTTGGTAGGTCTCCTGGTCCTGATCGTGGTACTGGTCCTGTTTTTCGCTTTGCTCCGTCGCCAGCGGGGCGAACAAGAGCAAGGTCCTGCCTTCCGCGAGTCCCTGGTAGAGCGGGGCCAGGTGCGCGCCGACCTGCTGGCGGCCTTGGCAAGCCTGAAGGACCGCTTCCGCCGCCAGCGGGCTATCCCCGCCAGCCCCTGGGGCGACTCGCCCCGCGGACGGGTGCTACGGAGCTATGCTGACTTCCTGGAGCTCGCGGCGGAACAGGGGCTAGAACGCAAGCCAACGGTAACCCCCCTGGAGTTCCTCCTCCAGGCCCGCAGCCTCTTCCCCTTGGCCGCAAGCAAGCGCCTGACAGAGCTCTTCGACCTCGTCCGCTACGGGGCTTGGGAGCCATCGCCCGCGGAGGCGTCAGGGGCCCAAGCCGACATGGAGGCGCTGCGGCAGACGGCGGCGGCCAGGGCCACTGACGCCTAGGGGCCGCCGGCGGGGCCTCTTAAGGAGGCGAGGGCCTCCCCCTGGTCCATGGTGAGCACGCCGCGATATACCTCGCGGCCGCCCCTGAACACCAGCAGGGTGGGCACCGTGGTGACCCCAACCAGCCGGCCTGCCTCTCTCCCCATGGGGCTGAGGATGTCCAGCCGCAGGAGTGGGGCGCTGCCCGCGAGCTTGCGTTCCAGCCCAGCGACCGTGGGCTTAGCCGCCAGGCAGGCCAGTCAGTAGTTGGAATAGAAGAAGACCAGGGTGGGCTGCCCGTCGCTCAGACGAGCCTGCAGGTTTGCCAAGCTGTCCGGCGGCTCGGGCCGATGCCGCAGCGCAATGGACGCCGTCGCCACCACGGCGAGCAGGATGAGCACGGCGCCGATGCGCGGCAGGCTGGGGTGGCGCAGCAGGACTACCGCTAGGAGCAGGACTGGGGCCAGACCGAAGATGAAGAGGGAGAACTGGTTCAGTATCTGCACCTGCTAGCTCAGGGGCCGGGCGCTGGCTCAAAGTCGGTCCGCATGTACTTTTCCTCGGCGTCCATGCCGGGCTTGCGCAGGTAATAGAACGTGATGTTCATGGGGCCTTGCTCAACTCGCGCGATCTGCCCTCGCTCTCCCAGTTTGAGCAGCAAGCCACCGTGGGTGATAACCACCCAGTCGCCGGCCTCTAGCCTGTCCTTAGCCGCGGCCAAGGGGGCAGCCGCTGGACTATCAGGAGAGGCCAGCGCTAGATCGTCCAGGACGAACTTCTCCTCCTGGGGCACATCGACGCACTTCACATAATAAAGCGTGAGCCCGCTGGCCTTCCCCTTCACTATCTTGGTGACCTGACCGCGCTGACCGGCCTTGATGAACAGGCCGCCCTGACCCTCCTTGATAGTGACCCAATCGCCCTCTTCGATCTTGGTCTTCTTGGGTGCCGGTGCGGGCGCCTGGGCTGGCTCCGGCTGAGACGCCGCGCTCGCACTCCCTGGGCCCACAGCGGCGGCTACCGCCGCCAGCCCCGCCAGAGGCAGCGCCAGGGCGACGGCATGTTCCACCTCGGCATCGGAGGCGCCGGCCTTGCGGGCGGCGTCCCGGTGATGGGCCAGGGCCTCGCGCTGGCCCAGGGCGGCGGCCACGGCCACCAGCACCAGCTGCCGGGTCTTATCGTTCAGAGGGGCGTCGCCCTCAACGGCCCGTACCATGGCCTGATAGGCCTGCCTGACGCGGGGGAAACGGCGCCCTAGTTGTTCGAGACTATCCTCAGCCATCCCCGTTGTTCCCTTCTCCCAGGCCCCTCTAACACCAGGCAGGGAGTCGCTTCCCATAGTAACACGTGAGCGGCCCGCCGACGCCGGCAGCCCTCGCCGGGGCTATAATTGCTCCGGCCATCCGGCATGAAGCTGGATGAGCAACCGGAGGTCCCTATCACGCCCCCTGAGGCCGCTTCCGAGGCGCCGCCCCTGGAGCAACTCCAGGCTGCCCAAGGCAAGGTCTACGCGCTGCGCGACCAGGGCTTCGACAGCAACAGCAAGGAGGTGAGGGCAGCGGTCAACCGCCTCATATCCCTCCTCCGCCAGGCTACGCCCGAGCTGCTGCTGGCCTTCGATACGTGGGCCGCCGGGGAGCGCCAGCGCCGGACGCCACGCTGATGGGCGATAGGGCGGGGGGTTCGGGAGACCCCCTTCGATCCGCCGCAGGCGGGCCGGCAGGATGCTTTTCTAATGCAAAGCTAGCAGGCGCCTTTCCCAGCGCCTGCGGCGGTATTAGAATGGGCGTCAGGACAGGCCAGGAGTAGGACAGGAGGGCTCTCCATGCAGGTCGAGGAACACGACGGCTACCGCTACGAGAAGGCCGACGACTATATCGCCACGGTCCGCTTCAACCAACCCGAGCGCATGAACGGCACCGACCCCTGGATGCAGCGGGACCTACGCGATACCCTGACCGCCATCCAGTACGACGACGACGTGCGGGTGCTCATCCTCATTGGCGAGGGTCGGGCCTTCTGCGCCGGCGACGACATCAGCGGCCATCCGCGCGCCGGCGTGCGCAAGCCCCCGCCCAGCAAGCGCCGGGAGAACATCAACACCTACAGCTCCCTGCGCCACGCCTCCCAGGAGGTCACCGTCGCCCTGCGCAAGCTGGACAAGCTCTCCATCGCCGCCATCAATGGCTTCGCGATCCAGACCGGCCTCTCCATGGCCCTGGCCTGCGACTTCCGGATCGCGGCGGAGGGGGCGCGCTTGGGCAGCGCCACCCTGCGCTTCGGCTTCCAGCCCGACGAGGGTGGCCACTGGCTGCTGGTCCAGCACCTGGGTGTCGCCAGGACGATGGACTTCCTTATGCGCAAGCGCATCGTCACGGCAAAGGAAGCTCTGGAGCTGGGGCTGGTCAGCGAGGTATGCCCCCTGGCGGAGCTGGAGGGCCGAGCCCGCGCCCTGGCGGCCGAGCTGGCGGCGGGCCCGCAGACAGCGATGCGTCTGCTTAAGCGCTCCGTATACATGGCGGCGTCCTTGCCCCTGGAGATGGCCCTGGACGACATCGCCGCGCGCACCGCTGTCAGCGATCACCATCCCGATGCAAGGGAGGGCGTGGCAGCCTGGCGGGAGAAGCGGGCGCCCCAGTTCAACCGCGACGTGAAGCCCTGAGGACGCGACCTGAGGCCCTAGGGGTCATGCTAATCGCCTAAAGGCCTTGGCCGCTGGCGGGTGCGCGGATCATGCGGGGTTCGTGCCCTGCGCCACCGGAGCGGCGCCAGGACGAAGGGGGCGCCCTCGAGAGCTACTGGGGCGCCACCAGGTCCAGGAAGCGCTTCATCATGATGGCTGTGGCCCCGTAGATGACGTGAGAGCCAAACTGGTAGCAGATGTAGCCTGGCCGGTCGGGGCCCCGGTTTCCCCGAGGGTCGGGCACGTGGTTGCGGGGGTCGAGCAAGTGGGAGACCGGCACCTGCAGGATCTCGGCCACTTCGGTCTCAAAGGGCTTGAAGGCGTAGGGATAGGGGAATACCCCCACGAAGGGCGTCACCGCAAACTTCGACATGGTCACGAAGTCGTCCAGGCGCCCCAGCAGCCGCACATCCTGCTGCCGCAGCCCGACCTCCTCGAAGGACTCGCGCAGCGCGGTGGCGGCCAGGTCGCTGTCCTCGGGGTCGTGAGCGCCTCCGGGGAAGGAGATCTCGCCCTTGTGGTGTTCCACGTGGCTGGTCCGCACGGTGAAGATGACCCGGTGGTCGTCGCCGTCGGGGCCCAGGGCCAGCAGCACCGCGGCGCGGGTGTAGGCGGGATCCGTCACCGGCTTGGGCACGTGTGCCCGCACCACCTGTTCGACGTGAGCGATGGATAGGGTCAGCATTTGGCGGCAGTATACACCCGTGGGGGCGCCCTGTGAATAGGAGCGCCCCTTTCTTGACGGTAAACAGCTAGCAGGATATAATGCCACGGATTTGAAGGGACGCGCCGGTGCCAAAACGAACTTATCAACCGAAAAAACGCCATCGTCAACGAGTCCACGGGTTCCGCGCGCGCATGAGCACCGCCGGAGGCAGGCGAGTACTGAGCCGGCGCCGGCTAGCGGGGCGCTGGATACTGGCGGTGTGACCGAGTACTTCCGCCCCTTGACGGTGCGCGACCGGTTGACGCGCCGCCGCGACTTCGAGAAGATCCAGTCCCAGGGGAAACGCTGGTCACACTCCTATCTGGTGCTCCGGGCTTTACCCAACGGCACCCCATCCAGCCGCTTTGGCTTTGCCATCAGTAAACAGGTGGGCACGGCGGTGGTAAGGAATCGCCTCCGCCGCCGCTTGCGGGAGCTCATGAGACAAGAACCTCTCAGGAGTGGATGGGACCTACTGGTCGTGGCGCGGCCGGCCGCCGCCGCCGCCAGCTTTTCTGAGGTGCAAAGGGCCTTCGTCCAACTGCTTTCCCAGGCGCGTCTCCTGGGTCCCTCCGTCGCTGGCGTCCCTCCAGAGAAGGTCGCGCCATGACAGGCGCGGCGACCGCCCTAATCCATCTGTATCAGATAGCGCTCTCACCCTTGCTCCTTCCGTCCTGCCGCTATCTGCCCACGTGCTCCCAGTACGCCACTGAGGCGATAGAGCGCCACGGGCTCCTCAAGGGCGCCGGGTTGACTGCCCGTCGCCTGGGGCGCTGCCACCCGTTCACCGTCCGGGGCGGCTACGATCCCGTCCCGTAACACCAGGCTGGAGGCCGGGGTGAAGCATCTGCCCCCAGGGTCTGCTTTGGTAGCGATAGGCGCGCTGCTGACCTTAGTAGCCAGCGGCTGCACCAGCACGTCCGTATCCATTGGATGGTCGGGCCCGGTCGCCCGCGAAGGCCGCGTCCATCTGGGCACCATCGCCGGCAAGGTGGTGGCGGTCGAGGCGGCCACGGGCCAGGCCGTCCGCAGCCCTGGCGGCAGCCCCTGGGTCTTCGACATCGAGGGCAAGATCAACAAGCGCTTCTACGCCACCGTGGCGGTGGCCGAGAGCGGAGTCTTCGCGGCTTCCTACGATGGCAAGCTCTACGCCCTGGACGCCGCCACCGGCCAGCGCCGCTGGGCCTTTCAGGCCGGAACCAAGACCACCGACACCTTGGTGGGTGACGTGGTAGTAGGCGAGGGGCTAGTCCTGGTGGGCTCCTCCGACGGCAAGCTGTACGCCCTGGAAGCCACCCTGGAGAGGGCCAAGCCCCTGTGGACCTTCCCCACCGATGGCAAGATCTGGTCGGCGGCGGCGGTCCACCAGGGAACGGTGTATGTGGGCTCCCTCGACCGCCATCTCTACGCCATCGACGCCGTTACCGGGAAGGAGAAGTGGCGCTTCCCCGCGCGTGGCTCCCAGCAACGCATTGGGGCCGTGGTTAGCGCCCCCGTCTTTGGGAAGGCGACCGTCTACGTCGGCTCCTTCGACCACAAGCTCTACGCCCTCAACACCGCCAACGGCAGCCTTAAGTGGACCTTCGACGGGGCGCAGGGCTGGTACTGGTCCCGCCCCGTAATCAACGGCGACCGCATATATGCGGCGAACCTAGACGGCAGGGTCTACGCGCTGCGCGACGATGGCACGCGCTATTCCACCCTATGGCCAGAGCCAGCCAAGCTGAACGCCGGCGTCCGCAGCGACCCTGTGCTGCTGGGCTCCACCTTGGCCGTGGCGGGGCAGGATGGCTCGCTCCACTTCCTCGACGTCGACAGCGGCCGCCAGATAGACGCGCAGGCGGCTGGCGGCCCGGTGCTGGCCAGCTTGGCCACGGACGGCCAGCTGCTCTTCGTCGCCACCACCAAACAGACCTTGCGGGCCTTCGACGCTCGCACCCGGGCGGAGCGCTGGAGCATCCGCACCGACCAGATCGGCAGATAGGCTTATGGAAGAGGGGATTAGGACCTATCTTTGGAACCTGCTCCTCCTGGAGCCCATGGTCAATGGGCTCATCGGCCTATACGCCCTGCTGCTTCAGAACTTCGGGATCGCCATCGTCGTCTTCACCGTGCTGGTGCGTCTGGCCACCATGCCGCTAACCCTGCGGCAGACGCGGGCCATGAAAAACATGCAAAGTCTGCAGCCACGCATCCAGGAGCTACAGAAGAAATACCCCAAGGACAA